>JAOZLO010000298.1 GCA_029934775.1 Desulfocapsaceae bacterium | reverse complement strand
CGAATGCGGCAGGGCATCCACCTCACTGATGAAACATTGGTGTTGGATCTTATTAATGATATTGGGCCCGGTGGGGAATTCATGACATCCGTGCATACTGCAAAATTATGCCGCACAGAAATATGGAACCCAGAGATTGGTGTCAGAGGCACTGGAGGGACAAAAGATGCCCATGAGTCTATTCTGGAAAATATAGATCAACAAAAAGAAAAAATGCTTGCAGACTATGCACAACCGGAGCTCTCCGACGAAATTAAATCTTCACTGATTAATTATCTTGTTTCCAGGGGAATCGATAAAGACTTTTTATAAAGGAAAATTTTCATATCAAAAGTTGATACTCTCCCATTTTTCTTGACATTCAGCCATAAATGCTTAAGTGTTGTGTTTCGGGAGAACATAGAAAATGACAACCTTCATAGTAATAACAACAAATCGTAAAAGCTATCGCTGTTTGTTTAATTGTCGAATGCTTTATCACTGAATATCCCTGGTATTATCCAATCTGAGCCACTGTTGTTGCTCATTCTCGTGAAGTAAAATATTTTAATTTATTTAGTTTTTTCAGTCCGTTAGCCGCTGGCAGGTGATGCTTGAGGAGGTTCCGGTGTATGGAATGTGCTTACTGCCGCTAATGATGAGAAATATGTGTTTGCTTCAAAAAAACAGAGAGGATAAAAATGTTTGAACAGATAGGAACGACCAGCCTAACTCCTGAAAGATCTGCGATTGCCGAAGGGAATTTTTATAAACCATTGGAAAATGCAATTGGCCCGGGCATGAACCGTCGTGTGCAACGGTTACGTAAGTTGAGCTTTGAAGCTGAACCGACTATTTCCATTGAGAGAGCATTACATGAAACAGAATTTTACAAAAAACATTACGGTAACCATTCCATACCCGTTTTGAGAGCTCTTACATTTCTTGATCATTGCGAGAAAAAAACTCTCTATCTCGGAGAGGACGAACTTATAGTTGGAGAGCGGGGGCCAAGACCCAAAGCGATCTCAACATTCCCGGAGTTAACGTGTCATAGCGTTGACGATTTTCATGTACTGAATACCCGGGATATGCAACCTTACCTAACAACGCAGGAAGATATTGACACCTATGAACGGGAAGTCATTCCATATTGGCAGGGTAAAACACAGCGTGAGCGTATCTTCAACCATGTTCCCGAAGAATGGAAGGCTGCCTATGAAGCCGGACTGTTCACCGAATTTATGGAGCAGCGGGCACCCGGTCATACCGCCCTTGACGGCAAGATATACCAGAGAGGTATGCTGGATTTAAAACGGGAAATAGAAGAGAACATTGCGGGTCTCGATTATCTTAATGACCCTGAAGCTACCGATAAGGCAGAGCAATGGAAAGCAATGGCTATCTCCTGTGATGCTGTGATTGTTTTTGCGGAGCGGCATGCTGATCTCGCCGAAGAACTGGCAGCGGTTGAATCTGACCCACAGCGCGCTTCAGAGCTGAAAAAAATAGCCGAAGTATGTCGCCGGGTTCCCGCTCATGCACCAGAAACACTCTGGGAAGCAATCCAGATGTACTGGTTCGTCCACCTGGGGACTATCACTGAACTGAATGGTTGGGATGCGATGAATCCAGGTCATTTTGATCAGCATTTGACTCCTTTTTATGAGAAAGAACTGGCTGAAGGGGCTCTTACCCGCGATGGAGCAAAGGAGTTGATATCCTGTTTCTGGATTAAGGTGAACAATCATCCTGCACCACCCAAAGTGGGCATTACCGCCCGGGAAAGTGGTACCTATAACGATTTCACCAATATCAATCTCGGCGGAGTTAAACGTGACGGTTCTGATGGCACCGGTGAAGTTTCCTATATTATGCTGGAGATTATTGAAGAACTGCATATTCTCCAGCCAGGTAATTCTGTTCATATCAGTTCAAAGACGCCTGACAAGTTTTTACACGCCGCAACCCGTGTCATCCGCCAGGGTCACGGTTATCCTTCGGTTTTCAATCCTGACACCTATATTCTTGAAATGGTTCGACAGGGTAAATCTCTTGAAGATGCCCGGGAGGGTGGATGCAGCGGATGTATAGAGGTAGGAGCCTTTGGCAAAGAAGCGTATTTATTGACAGGTTACCTCAACGTGCCAAAAGTTTTTGAAGTGACTCTGAATAACGGTATTGACCCGGTTACTGGAAAAGTAGCAGGTACAGAAACAGGCGATCCACGAGACTTTAAAACCTTTGATGACCTCTATGATGCGTTTTTGAGGCAGGTTCATTTTGTGGTCGACCAGAAGATGCGAGTCAGTAATTATATTGATCGAATGTTTGCCAAATATGCTCCTGCTCCTTTCCTTTCAGTTGTGATTGATGATTGCATAAGTAAAGGTCGGGATTACTACGACGGGGGCCCTCGTTATAACACCAGTTATATTCAGTGCTGTGGTCTGGGTACGGTGACAGACAGTCTGTCTGCATTAAAAAAACATGTGTTTGATAAAAAAACCTTCACCATGGACAGTGTTTTAAGTGCTGTTGCAGAGAATTTTAAAGGTGAAGAGTTCATGCGCCAGACTATCATGAATAAAACCCCGTTTTGGGGCAATGACGATGATTCTGCTGACACTATTGCTGTACGTGTATATGATGATCTGGTTGCCTCCATTGACGGTAATCCCAATATTAAAGATGGAGGCAAATATCATCTGAATATGCTTTCGACAACGTGTCATGTCTATTTTGGTAAAGTTATGGGAGCAACTCCAAATGGACGGTTGGCTGGGAAATCAATCTCCGATGGTACCTCACCTTCACATGGTGCCGACATCAATGGGCCATCAGCAGTAATTAAGTCTCTGAGTAAAATAGATCATACAAAATCGGGAGGGACGCTACTCAATCTGCGTTTTCTGCCAAGTCTTCTGAAAAGAGATGAGGATATCCGAAAACTTGGTCAGCTTATCCGTTCCTATTTTACCCTTGGTGGCCACCATATTCAGTTCAATATTGTCGACACTGCCACCCTTCTGGCTGCTCAGCAGTGCCCGGATGACTATAAAGATCTACTGGTACGCATGGCAGGATACAGCGATTATTTCAATGACATGAATAACGACCTGCAGCAGGAGGTAATTGAACGTACTGAAAATGATGTCTTCTAAGAAGATCGGGTGACATGCAGGGGGGTAATTTCCCCTGCATGATAACGTTGTTTTCAATCTGCAAATTATTCATTTCAATACGGAACTCTATTTATGCAATCAGGTCTTATTTTTGATGTTAAAAAATATGCCATCAACGATGGTCCAGGTATTCGAGTCGCAATATTTTTCAAAGGCTGTCCACTTCGCTGCGCGTGGTGCCACAATCCGGAGAGTATTTCTGTCAGGATCCAGAAAATGTATAACAGAGATAAGTGCATAGGTTGTAAGAGCTGCATTGATGTCTGCCCTGAAGAGGCTTGCTCACTTACTCCAGATGGTATTGTCACCGATCGCGAGCGTTGCACCGGTTGCGGCAAATGTGCGGATATTTGCCCGACTAAGGCCACCGAAATGTCAGGCAGAACAGCCACTGTTAATGAGCTTATTGAGATCATCGAAAAAGAGAGAATCTTTTTCGATCAGTCGGGGGGAGGAGTGACGTTTTCAGGTGGCGAACCACTGCTGCAATCAGAATTTCTCATTGCTCTGCTGGATGAGCTTGGTTCAAGGTCTATCCATCGGACGGTGGATACAAGTGGCTTTGTAAAAAGTGAGATACTGCTCAATGTGGCTAAACGAACCGACCTGTTCCTCTACGACCTGAAAATGATGAATTCCCGGCGACATAAAAAATGGACTGGAGTTGAAAACGAGCAGATCCTCGAAAACCTCAAACTCCTTGCCCAGACAGGTGCTTCGATCAATATCCGCATCCCGCTTGTCAAAGGTGTCAACGATGATGACCGGAACATCGAGCAGACAGCGGCCTTCGTGTCGGCTCTTCCTGGAGGGAAAAAGAAAGTGAACCTCTTGTCGTATCATAATATCGCGGCAAACAAATATTGCAAGTTAGGTGAGGTTTACGATTCGGGGGATTTAGCAGAGCCGAGTGAGGAAGATCAGGCTCGGGTTATTGCAAAATTTGCTGATTTTGGCCTTGAGGCGGTGGTGGGCGGGTAACCCTTCTGTGGTTCACCTGCCTTTACTGATAGCGATCGCCTGTCATTTGGCGGGGTTGTCACTGATATGAGGGGCAAGGCAAGGATTCTGAAAACAGTGATCAAATTAATCCAAAAAATTTGGGAATAAAAAGTGATAATGATGGAAACATGGCGACGATAACAAGTGCCACCAGCATCGCCAGTACTAAAGGCCAGACAGCCTTAAAAGTTTTTTCAAGTCGGATATCTGCCAGCTGGGTTGTTACATAGAGGTTGACGGCGACCGGAGGTGTAAACTGGCCAATGGCCAGGTTAAGGGTCATGACAACCCCGAACCAGACGGGATCCCAGCCAAAATGGTGGATAATAGGGATAAAGATCGG
>JAOZLO010000297.1 GCA_029934775.1 Desulfocapsaceae bacterium | reverse complement strand
AACTTTTTGGACGTATCGGAACTGAAAAATGGATAGATCAAGGAAAAAAATCAATTGTTGATCGGGCAAAAATCAAATTGGATGATATCCTAGAAAATCATAATCCAAAACCAATCGCCAATGAAAAACTATCCCGAATTAATACTCTGTTGGAAAAATATTTGAAGTAATTGGAGAACAGGTCAATACCTCCAGGGAATTGGCCCAGGAAGGTGATATCAGTTCAGGTTAAAAAATTTGTTTTTTAACCAATTTAAGAAAATGATCGATGTGTTTTTCCATAATATTTTTTGCTTTGGATGCATTACGCTCTTTTAACGCTTGCAATAACTCTTCAAGCTCTTCAAATTGTTCTTTGAAATCCTCCATAGAAAATCCGGATTGGAACCAATACATTGACATTTTATAAAGAAGAGATTGGATAACTTTTATTAACTGCTTGTTTTGTGCGGCTCGGTAGATAATTTGGTGATAATCGGTGTCATATTGAGATAAAATTCTTAGAGAGTCTGAATGATCGCTTTCCAATTCTTTTGCTTTTTCTAAAATTTGACTTAACTGATCAATTTCTGTGGAACTGATGTTTTGCGATGCTAACTCTGCGCAGAGGCCCTCCAGGGCTTTTCGAATCTGAACCACTTCTTTAAGCGTTTGAATATCCAGTGTAACAACCCGTGTACCAAATTGAGGGATGATTTCAATGAGTTCGTCTCTTTGAAGCTCTTGATATATTTCTCTTAATGGCGTCTTGCCAATTCCAAATCGGTCGATCAAATCCTGCTCAACCAACCGCTGTCCCGCATGAATTTGATTGGTGATGATTTGATGGCGTAAATTTTCATAAACTTCTATTTTTAACTCTGCCTTTGTACTTTTGGGTAGTGATTGAAATTTTTCTTTAGTTTTGTTGTTTGTTGTTTTTTTCATAGTTGTTCATTGTAACTGGTCATTGGTTGTAATATATTTTATGACAATAATTAGGATAGAACGCTGCTGCTAATCAGAACTTTTCAACCCAAGGCAGGCATCAATCACGTCCATTGAGTTTCGCGATTCTTCGGCAGATCCTGCCCAGACGATACGACCGCTTTCAAGCACAGTGATCATGTTCGCCACCTCAAGTGCACGTTGCGTGGATTGTTCAACAAGTACAATGGCAAGACCCTGCTCCTTCAATTCATTCAGCGCTTGATAGCAGATATCTATCGCTTTAGGCATCAGGCCCAGGCTGAGTTCATCTACAAGCAACAGCTCAGGCTCACTCATGAGGGCCCTGCCTATGGCAACCATCTGCTGCTCTCCTCCAGAGAGTGCTCCGGCCCTTTGTCCCCTGCGGTCTTTTATACGAGGGAAGATCTCGTAAACTCGCTCCATATTCGGTCCGGTCTTTTTTTTGGATCTACAATAACCGCCCATGATCAAATTCTCTTGGACAGTCAGATCTGCAAAAAGCCTTCTTCCTTCAGGAACTATTCCAATACCTGCAGTCACACGCTGGATAGGAGTTTGACGAGCAATGTCGATTCCTTGGTATTGTATTGTCCCACCCTGCAATTCAACGTGCCCTGCAATGCACATCATCGTTGAACTTTTACCTGCACCATTGGCACCCAAAAGGGCCGTTATCTTTTTCGGTTCTGCGATAAGATCCAGCCCTTGTACAGCCTTCATCTGCCCATAACCACAATGCATATTTTCAAGCTGCAGCATCTTCCGCCTCCTTGCCAACGTAAGCGGCACGAACTTTTGGTTGTCGCATGACTATTTGAGGATCACCTTCAGCTATTTTCCTGCCATTATCAAGGACCACAAGCCTGCCACTCACTCGCAACACCTCACCGAGGTTGTGCTCAATCATAACAACAGTAAGTCCCTGTTTGTTAATCTCTACAATTACATCTGCCAGTCTGGCCGCTTCAATATGATTTAATCCGGCCAGAGGTTCGTCGAGAAGTAGAAGTTTTGGCTCAAGAGCAAGAGCCCTCGCTACCTCTAGTCGCTTAAGAACTCCTAAAGGCTGACCTTGAATATTTTCTTGTGTATGCTTACCAATCCCCAGCATATCGAGGAGTTCCTGCGCTTTTTTCCTTTCTGCACCTTTGTCCACAGAAGAAACCGCTTTTAGAACCGTGGCAATACGACGGTGCCCGGCTGCAAGAGCAACATTGTCAAGAAGATTCATTGTAACAAAAGGTCTGACGATCTGGTTCGTCATAGCCATTCCAAGCCGTGCACGCTTATGAATCGGCAGACCAACTATGGAGACCCCTCCCAACTCAACCTTAGCAAATTGTGGCGTCACCACTCCAGTAATTGCACGCAACATAGTTGTTTTACCAGCGCCGTTTGGTCCAATGAGACTGAGAAATTCTCCCTGCATAACCTGAAACGAAACATCGGTCAGGGCGTGAACGCCACCAAAATGCATGGTGACATTTCGCACATTGAGTAAAACACTCATTTGGCATCCCCTCTTCTCCCGTAAATCTGTACCACCCTGGTACCGATTCCGGCAATGCCTTCCGGAGCAAAACGCATAACAGCAAAAAGCATAGCTCCGTAGAAAAGAAGTTTGTAATCACTGAGGAACGTAGACATCTCGGGCAACAGGGTAAGGAGCGCAGTACCAATGATCACTCCCGGTACAGATCCGATACCGCCAACCGCCACCATAGACAACACACTGATAGAGGTGAGAAATCCAAAATCGTCCGGCATGATAAACCTTGTGAAATAGCAGTACAATCCACCAGCCAATCCTGCCATTGCTGTTCCAAGAGCAAAGGCTGTCAACTTGTAGGCAGCTACATCCACAGTCAAAAGTTTAGCCGTATCTTCATCTGTTGCCACAGCATCAAAGGCAAAACCCATCCAGGACCGTTTAATATATAAACTCAATGCACTACATAATATAACTGCGATAAAGGCTATAACCAGAAAGCCTGGTTTATCAAAACCAATCGTGGGTATACCACTCAGGCCCATCTCACCACCAAGCAGTCCTTCCTGTTGACGAATAATTCCAAGAAAAAGAAACCCAACCCCCATAGTCGTAATCGCAAGAAAATCATCACGCACCCGAAGGCTTGCCGTGCCGACAATAATACCAATAAATCCAGCCATCAATATTGCAGCAAATATACAGACAGCAGAAGGAAAACCAGCTTTGGCTAAAACTCCAACCGTATAGGCACCAATGCCGAAAAAAGCAGCGTGCCCCAGGCTGATCTGACCACAATAGCCGGTTATCAAGTTAAGCCCAAGAGCTAACACAATGTTAATACATACTATTATTGCGAGTGACAGTTCATATATTCCCATCGATCATTTCCTGGAAAATAAGCCCTGAGGTCTCAGCATCAGGATGATTATCAAAAAGGCAAAGGCGATGGCATCGCGGTCGAGAAAATCTCCCACGTAAATAGTACCAAAAGCCTCCACGATACCGAGAATAATTGATGCAATGAGGGTTCCACCAACATTGCCAAGCCCTCCCAAAACGATGATGGCCAAGGCTTTGTACGAGGGAACTCCCCCCATAGTCGGTTCTGCCATGTTTGAGAGAAGAGAGACAAAAATACCGGCCATTGCCGCGAGGGCCGAACCGATGAAAAAATTGAGATATCGTACCTTTTGTACACTCACTCCAAAACTTTCAGCCATCTGAGGGTCATCAACTGTCGCCCGCCAGGCAATACCGAGACGAGTCTTCTGAGCCAACCAGGACAACACTCCGAGCATGCTGATACTTCCAAAAACTATCACCAGGTCTACCGCCCGCAGGTTCATATTGAAAAAATGCACCGTCTGCTGCAAAGGAACTTTGGTGTAGGTTAATCCATAGGGGCCAAACAGGAGACGGAAGATTTCTTCCATTGCGATAAAAAGACCAATCGATGCTATCAGCGCCACATAGGGAGGCTTGTGCAGGATCGGCTTATAGCAGAATCTGTAGATAGCCATACCTACCAGTCCAACTGTCGTACCACTGAGCACCATGGCTAGAAAGAGGCTGCCGGTTGCATTAGTAAGTATAAGTCCCAGGTAAGCACCCAGGGTAAATAGACCAGCATGGGCTACATGCAGGATTCGTAACAGACCATAAACCAAGGTGAGTCCCACAGCAATTATGGCATACATACAACCATAAATCAGGCCCTGGACCAGGAGTTCTAAATACAACATTTTATGTTACCTCTGGTTGGAAGAGACTAAATCTTACAAAGAAGGCCGAAAGCATTTTTCTACTTTCGGCCTTTCGACTCCAGCCATAAAACCATATTTTATCTGTAGTGATGATTCTTCAATTTGAGACTGCAAATATCGGATTCATATCCTCAATGTGTCGTTGAAGGGAGTTCACGTAAGATATGGTCTAATCATTACTTTTCAGGTGGAGCAAGCAATACCGGGTCAAAGATTTCTGCATAGTAGTGCCAGCGTCCATCCTTTACCTGTTGAATCTGAACAGGCTTGAGAACTTCTCCGAGTCCGTTAAATTTAATCGTTC
>JAOZLO010000296.1 GCA_029934775.1 Desulfocapsaceae bacterium | reverse complement strand
ATGCCATTCCGTCCAAACTCTTCGTTATTTATAAAAAATAATACTCGTAATATCAAATATATGACTGCGTTCATTTTTTAAAAATGCCTCGATTTTAAACGAAATGTCTATTCTCGGACAAGCTCCTAGTAGTTTCTGTTGAGATAACCACATTAATTGAAGATTCCAAATTGATATTTGGAGAGGAGGTATCGTTGAATTTTGACCTGACAACAGAACAGAAAATGATACGCAAAGAGGTGAGGAAATTCTCTCGAACAGAAATCCTTCCCGTGGCTGTTGAGTTGGATGAAAAAGAGGAGTTTTCTTCGGACTTAACACAAAAAATGGGAGAAATTGGTCTTTTTGGAATGTTTGTCTCTGAGGAATATGAGGGGCAGGGACTGGATTATCTGTCTTACATTATTGCTGTTGAGGAAGTTGCCAGGATAGACGGTTCTCAGGCTGCAACTGTGGCGGCTGGGAATTCCCTTGGAATTGGACCTATCTACTATTTTGGCTCTGATGAACAAAAAAAGAAGTATTTGCCCAAATTGTGTTCTGGAGAAGGGTTGTGGGGGTTTGGTCTAACGGAACAGATGGCAGGTTCTGATGCCGGGGGCAGTAAGACTACTGCTGTAAAAGATGGGAATGAATGGGTAATTAACGGCTCAAAAATATTTATTACCAATGCTTCCTGTGATTTATCAATGGGGGTCACTGTTCAGGCTATAACCGGAAACAAAGATAACGGAAAACCGGAGTACTCCTGTTTTCTGGTTGAGAGTGGGACACGAGGGTTTACAGCCAAAACCATGCATAAAAAAATGATGTGGAGAGCCTCAAATACTGCGGAGTTGTATTTCGATGATGTGAGGATTCCGGAGGCAAATATTCTGGGCCAGGTCGGGGATGGATTTCATCAGATGTTAAAAACCCTTGATGGAGGGCGATTATCCATTGGAGCAATGGGACTTGGGGGAGCTCAGGGTGCGTATGAACTGGCACTGAAGTATGCAAAAGACAGAAAGCAGTTTGGCCAACCCATTTCAAAGTTTCAGGCAATTGCCTTTAAACTTGCTGATTGTGCTACAGAAATTGAATGCGGCAGGAATCTGCTCTATAAGGCCTGCTGGCTTCGCAGTAACAAAAAGCCATTCGAGAAGGAAGCCGCCATGGGTAAGCTGTATTGTTCGGAACTGATGGGTAGAGTTGCAAATCATGCTGTGCAGATTTATGGCGGCCACGGGTTAATGAAAGAGAATCATGTGGAACGGTTCTACCGGGATCAAAAACTTCTTGATATTGGTGAAGGAACGTCAGAGGTACAGAGGATTGTAATTTCGAGACATATCGGTTGTTAATACAAAATGATCATCCAGGGAGTTGATAATGGAAAATGATAATCAGAAACCTCATATCAATGTTGATTATTTCGAAGGTCTGACTGGTGAGGTGCAGGCATCAGAGTCAACCGACATTGATTCTATTGGAATAAGAGTAAAAAAACTGAGGGAAGAAAAGGGGTTGTCCCTGGACGAACTCTCGAGTTTGACCAGATTTGATGTAAAACTCCTGGCCAGCATAGAGAATAACGAGGCTCAACCGCAACTTGGAACTATTATCAAGCTGTCAAAGGCGCTGGATAGTGCGTTCAGCAGGGTCCTTTCCGGAGGGGGAAGTAAAAGCTATTCCATTACGAGAAAGGATGAACAGAAAACGTTGGCTCGATCAACATCCGGAGATGGTAAAAAACAGGTGTATCTCTATAAAAGTTTAGCACCCGAAGTTCAGGGGCGGCATATGGAGGCCTTGATTATTCAGTTGGAGGAAAAACCGGGTGATGATAAATCCGTTCATGAAGGAGAAGAATTTATTTACGTCCTTGACGGTACGGTGGTTTTGGATATTGGAGAGGAGTCTTTTGAGCTGGAGCCGGGGGACAGCGTTTATTATCTTTCCAGTGCGCCTCATCTTATTGCAGGCAAAGATGGAAAGGCTACAATTTTAGCTGTTCTTTACGGTAGTTAACAGTCGTATAATACATAAAAAAAATGCAGACGGATTTCAAGAAACAGGCCAGGGTGAATTATGGGTAAGATGAGTTCCAAAGTAAATGCTCGCAGTGAAGAATTCGTTATCAACCGGAAACATATGCAGGTGCAGGTTGACGATCTTCGGCACAAACTGGAAGCAATAAAGTTGGGTGGTGGTGAAAAATACCAGCAACGCCATACTTCACGAGGGAAACTGTTAGTTCGTGAGCGTATAAATGGACTGCTGGATCCTGGTTCTCCCTTTCTTGAACTCTCTCAACTGGCAGCTTTTGAGGTTTACAGTGCAGAGGTTCCCGCTGCAGGTATCATCACCGGTATTGGTCGAGTCAATGGTCAGGAGTGCATGGTTGTTGCCAACGATGCCACCGTCAAAGGCGGCAGCTACTTTCCTCTCACTGTAAAAAAACATCTGCGTGCTCAGAATATTGCTGAACAGAATCATCTTCCCTGCATTTATCTGGTGGATTCCGGCGGTGCCAACCTGCCAATGCAGGATGAAGTCTTTCCGGATAAAGAACATTTTGGCCGAATCTTCTTTAACCAGGCAAATATGTCAGCTAAAAATATTCCTCAGATTGCTGTGGTGATGGGTTCATGCACTGCAGGAGGTGCATATGTGCCTGCCATGGCGGATGAGTCTATTATAGTCAAAGAACAGGGGACTATTTTTCTTGCAGGGCCGCCACTGGTAAAGGCAGCCACAGGTGAGGTGGTAACTGCAGAGGATCTTGGGGGCGCAGATGTACACTGCCGCACCTCAGGTGTTTCCGATCACTATGCCCAGAACGATCATCATGCCTTGCAACTGGCACGTCAGTCAGTCAGGTGTCTGAATCGTGTGAAACCTCTGGGTATTGATTTAAAAGAGCCGGTTGACCCTCTGTATGACCCTGAAGAGATTTACGGTTTGATTCCCAGAGACCCCCGCCAGCCTTATGATGTCCGTGAAGTTATTGCCCGTATTGTTGATGGTTCAGAATTTGATGAATTCAAGGCGCTTTATGGTACAACACTTGTTACAGGTTTTGCCAGAATATGTGGTTATCCCGTTGGTATTGTAAGTAATAACGGGATACTTTTTGGTGAATCTGCCCAGAAAGGGGCACATTTTGTAGAGCTGTGTGCCAAACGTAAAATTCCGCTTGTCTTTTTGCAGAATATCACAGGTTTTATGGTAGGCCAGCAATATGAGGCTGGTGGTATTGCCAAGCACGGTGCGAAAATGGTTACAGCAGTTGCCTGTGCAAAAGTTCCTAAGATCACAATACTCATTGGTGGTTCGTTTGGTGCGGGTAATTACGGTATGTGCGGTCGTGCTTATGATCCCCGCTTCATGTTTATGTGGCCTAATTCACGTATCTCCGTGATGGGAGGTGAACAGGCTGCAGGTGTACTGGCACAGCTTAAACGTGATCAGAAAGAAAAGATGGGTGAACAGTGGAGTGCGAAGGAAGAGGCTGAATTTCGGCAACCGATACTTGATATTTATGAAAAACAGGGGCATCCGTATTACGCTTCCGCCAGGCTTTGGGATGATGGTGTTATTGATCCGGTAGACACTCGTATGGTACTCGGGCTGACATTGTCGGCTTCACTGAATAAGCCTATTGAAGACACCGAGTTTGGTATTTTCAGGATGTAAACAACAGGTAATTTAATGACTGAAAAGAAAGTTGTAATGCAGATTGATAAACGTGGTGTTGCCACCGTTACTCTTAATAATTCGGGAAAGCATAATGCCTTCGATGACCACATTATTGCAGAGTTGACAGCATCTTTTGTACAGATTGGTGAGAATAAAGATGTCCGGGTGATGATTCTGGCCGCAACCGGTAAAAATTTTTCCGCCGGAGCCGATCTCAACTGGATGAAGCGTATGATGGGCTACTCTTACGAGGAAAATTTCAAAGACGCAAAAAAGTTGGCTGATATGCTGAAAACACTGAATTATTTGCCTGTACCGACTGTTGCCAGAGTTCAGGGAGGTGTCTTTGGTGGTGCTGTAGGACTGGTGAGCTGCTGTGATATGGCAGTGGCAGCAACCGGAGCCAGTTTTAGTTTGAGTGAGGTCAAAATCGGCTTATTGCCAGCTACAATCAGTCCGTATGTGATTGATGCGATTGGCCAGAGAGCTGCCCGGAGATATTTTGTGACAGCTGAGCGCTTCAGTGCTCAAACTGCTGCTCGACTGGGGCTGGTCAGTGAAGTAGTAGAACAGGACCAGCTTGATGAAGAAATTAATAAACTTATAAAATTTTTGCTGGCTAACAGCCCGGCTGCAATAAAAGGTGCAAAACAACTGGTCTTTAATGTAGCAGGGCAGGAAGTTAATGATGAATTGATTGATTTTACCAGTGAGCAGATTGCTGAAATTCGTGTTTCCGCAGAAGGACAGGAAGGTTTATCCGCCTTTTTCGAAAAACGTAAACCGGTATGGAGTGTGTCAAAAAATGTTTAAAAAAATCCTGATTGCAAACCGTGGAGAAAT
>JAOZLO010000295.1 GCA_029934775.1 Desulfocapsaceae bacterium | reverse complement strand
TCAAACCATAAATTTTTCAGAGAGTATCCAGTCATCACCGAGGGACACCTCCATTGCTCTTACTGGACATAACGGTACGCAGAGACTGCATCCTGTACATTTTGATGCGTCAAATGTTACTGACATTTCTGGTCGAGTGATATAAAGAGCACCGGATGAACAAACTGCAGTGCAGGCTCCGCACTGGAAGCATTTTTCTTCATCACGACCAATACGGGCCGCTAACCGTTCGATCTTAATTCCCACTTCACGGAGATAATCAAGTCCTGCTGTCACATTACTCTTGCTTTTGCCTTTCAATTCTATAATCATCAATCCTTCCCGCTGAAGAAGAATATCGGCTTTTAGAATATTGAACTCGATATCATACTCCTTCACCAGACGATAAATAAAAGGTTGATCGGAAGTATCTCTTGGAAAACGGAGTAAATAAATCTGTGTAAACACGCTGACCTCTAATATTTTAATTGCAATATTCGGATTTATTCTTGCTGGAGGGCACTACGCCCACAACAGGTACCCCTCTACTTACTTTCAGGCGGACCTTTTCGCAAGGTAACTGTTCAAATAAATGTAAAAAAACCTCTCATGCGTTAGCAATCATCTTTTCCCCCTACTACCAGTAAAATATCACTATGGAATTACACACTTTAACTACGGTACTTACAGACCTCCAGAATGGCAGGTCTTCACTTGAAGAATGCCTGAAAAAATTTCAAAATTTTCACTCTGAGACTCTGCCGGGAGCGTGCCTTGATCATCAGAGATCATTGCGTACCGGTATCCCCGAAGTGATTTACGGAGCTTCAAAGAGTCCGCAACAGATCATATCCATAGCATCGGCATTGCTAAAACAGGGGGGACCGCTGCTTGCAACCCGAATAGATTCTTTAAAAGCCGCCTTGATAACAGATGCACTCCCTCAACTGATTTATCACGAGGAAGCACAGATGCTGGTCTGTAATGCGGTACCGGAATCCCAACACAATTACAGGGGCTATACCCTCGTTATCTGTGCTGGAACTTCTGATATACCAGTTGCTGAGGAAGCAGGAATAACACTATCCACACTTGGTCATCCGGTGCAAAAACTCTACGATGCGGGAGTGGCGGGTTTGCATCGATTACTCAACAAGCAATCACTGATTACCGAAGCAGCAGTTATTATCGTAATAGCAGGTATGGAAGGAGCGTTACCCAGTGTTGTCAGCGGGCTGGTCAGTTGTCCGGTAATCGGTGTCCCCACCTCCGTTGGCTACGGAACCAGTTTTGGTGGTATTGCCGCTCTCCTCGGGATGCTCAACAGTTGTGCACCTGGACTCGCAGTCGTCAACATAGACAACGGCTTTGGTGCTGCATGTATGGCTGAAGCGATAAACAAAGTATAGATGAATGAGTAATAACTCATACTCCAATAACAAAAACACGTGTTCTCAGACAAGGTCTTTGAAAAGCAGCCTGTAATTTTTTTATCCCACCTCTTATAGGCCACCGCTGAGATATTTTCAAATTTTTTGCAAATAACCCCAGCTGAGTCTTGCAAGATTCAGTCATTGCGTTATAATCGCTGAGCTTGGCAGATAAAATTTTATAAGGTACTCAATTGAACCTTCAGGAATATCAATGAACACAACACTAAAATTAAAACTCGTTTTCCTTGCATCAGTCATCTTGATTGCAATTGTCACAATTGTACCTTCGTTTTATTCCCAGACTCCTGGCTGGTGGAAGACCTATATGGCTCCTGAAGGACTGCGACTCGGTCTTGATCTTCAGGGTGGCATGCATCTTGTGTTGAAAGTGAATCTGGAAAAAGCTGAAGAAAACACCTTGGAATTTGCTGCAACTGACCTCAAGGACAGTCTGGCAGAACAGTCAATCAGTGCAGTCAGAACCTCATCATCATCCGCTGATACCATCATTTTCACGCTGCCGAATGCAAGTGCAATTGATCAGGTAAGAGAGATAGTAGCTGAGGACTTCCCCGATATTAACACCCGTATTGAAGCCAAAGAGGGAAGTTTTCCCCGTATTTTCCTCACTCTTAAACAAGAGAAGCGGGATTATATAAAAATCCACGCAGTTGAGCAATCACTCGAGATTCTACGCAACAGGATAGATCAATTCGGTGTTGCCGAGCCTGTCATAATCAGACAGGGAGACAATGAAATCGTCATCCAGCTGCCCGGTGTAAAAGATCCAAAACGAGCTCTCAAACTCCTCGGTGATACTGCACAACTGGAATTCAAACTGGTGGCCGACAGTACCGGTCTCAACCTTGGGCAGTTAATTGATCAGGCACGTAGCTCAGGTCAATGGAGCGACGGAGAACCCATCAGTAAACTGAACCGCTCTCTTGAAAGCAGGCTTCCGGAGAACACTTCCATACATTTTGAGAAAAATACCGACAAAAAAAGCGGCAGGGAGAGCCTGACCCCGCTCCTTATTGAAAATAAAATCCTCATGTCAGGGGAGATGATCAAGGACGCCCAGGTGAGGATCGGAGGCAACTTTAATGAGCCCTATGTCAGCCTTGACATGACTGGACGCGGAGGTAAGGTTTTTGCCACCATTACCGAAAAGAACGTGGGAAGACGAATGGCCATTGTTCTTGATGAAATAATCCGCTCTGCACCGGTTATCCGTGAACGTATCCTCGGTGGCTCAGCCCAGATTTCAGGTAGTTTTACCCATGAAGAAGCGGCAGATCTCGCCATTGTCCTCAGGGTAGGAGCCCTTCCCGCTCCGGTCGACATAATCCAGAATATGACGGTAGGTGCAAGCCTTGGCCAGGACTCCATAAACAAAGGGCTCTCTTCAGGTATTTTCGGCGCTATACTGGTTCTCAGCTTTATGATAATCTATTATCGGGCATCTGGTATAATTGCCAACAGTGCTTTGATCCTGAATATTCTATTTCTTTTCACCGGCCTGGCAATTCTCAATGCAACCCTTACTTTACCGGGAATTGCAGGTATTGTACTCTCCATTGGAATGGCTGTTGACGCAAACGTCCTCATTTTTGAGAGGATGCGTGAAGAATATGCCCTTGGAAAATCAGTGCGATCGAGTGTTGATAATGGTTTTGGTAAAGCGTTTCTAACAATTATCGACTCCCAGGTAACAACCTTGATCACGGCTCTGGCTCTTTTCATGTTTGGTACAGGCCCAATCAAGGGTTTTGCGATTACTCTCTCTTTAGGAATTATTTTCAACCTGTTTGCATCTCTCTTTTACGCCCGTACAGTCTTTGATGCAGTTAATGCTATCAAGCCAATGAAAAAACTGGCTTTTCTCCAGTTTACCAAGCAACCTAATCTTGATTACCTGAAACTCAAAAATATAACATATGCGATATCTGCCGTTTTAGTTACTATCGGCATTATTGCCTTTATTCAGATAGCCAGAGGTAAAGCAAATATGGGCGTCGATTTTTCCGGCGGTTCCCTCCTTCAGTATAAGGCCAGTCAAGATTTCACAATGGCTGAGATTCGGAAGGTATTTGCTGAAAATGGTATGAAAGATGTAAACCTGCAGGAAGTTGAGGGAGAGCACCGCCTGATAATTAAAATTAAAAAATCTGCACAGGTAGTAGCCAACCTCAATGAAACAGTTGACGATATTCTTTCTGAAAATCTGGCTGACAAACAATTTGTTTTGGAAAGTCAGTCAGAAATCGGTTCTTCTGTCAGTGCTGTGCTGAGAAATAAGGCTATCCAGGCCATTTTTATCTCTCTGGCAGGAGTTATCGTCTACCTTGCCCTCAGATTTGATATTCGTTTTGGCCTCGCTGCAGCCATTGCAACTTTTCACGATGTCCTGGTGGTACTTGGTATTTGCTGGCTGATGAATGTAGAAATTACCCTGCTTATAATCACGGCCCTGCTTACCCTTGCAGGTTACTCACTCAATGACTCTGTTGTTGTTTTTGACAGAATCAGAGAAAATGTGCGCAAAGCAGGAAAAAAATCCCTGGCAGCCTCCATCAACGATAGTATTAATCAAGTTCTCAGCCGGACAGTTGTCACCTCACTTACCTCTGCAATGGTCCTGATCGCCCTGTTTTTCATAGGCGGTTCGGTGATACATGACTTTGCTTTTACACTTTTGATTGGAATCGTAATTGGCACCTATTCGTCAATTTTTATTGCCAGCCCACTACTCACATTATGGGAACCGAAAAAAATGTGAGATGGTGGCATCGTGGATTGATTTTTTAATGACGCCATCAGTAGAGAGAGAAGATCATGTTACAGCACACTCAACTCCCCGAATGCGTCACCCGGATTACTCCAGAAACTACTTTTTCTTTTTCATGTCATAAAGGGGTAGACTGCTTTACAGAATGTTGCAGGTTGCTTGAACTAGCTCTTACCCCATACGATGTCCTGCGCCTCAGAAAAGGTACCGGGATGCATTCTGATAAACTGCTCGAAAAATATATCCTAGTTGAGCACAAACCCGGTGAACCGTTTCCGCGTTTTTATTTGACGATGGTGGATGATGGCCGTGCAAGTTGTATCTTTGTCAATA
>JAOZLO010000294.1:1479-4538 GCA_029934775.1 Desulfocapsaceae bacterium | reverse complement strand
ATTTTTAATTTTCTCTCTTCAAGGGTGAATACAAGTACAAAACCGGACTGCCCACGATGCGGAAAACCTCAATTATCAAAACAGATTTCAACCTTTGCGACAATTGGAAAGGCAAAAGAGGAAAGCGATGATCCCTTTGCCGGGTTTGATGAATCAAAGATGGAAAATGCCTTTGAATCGTTGATGAAGGAAGCCGAAAATGTTAACGAGGATGACCCCAGGCAGATGGCAACACTTATGAGAAAATTCACCTCCCAGACAGGAATGCAGCTCGGAGACTCCATGGAGGAAGCTATCTCAAGAATGGAAGCAGGAGAAGACCCTGAACAGGTTGAAAAAGAGATGGGAGACCAGATCAGTGAAGATGATTTCAGTCTTGATGCGATGAAGAAAAAGGTGATGAAGCAGAGTAAACAGCCTGTTCATGATGAAAAACTGTATGATCTGTGACCTTTCCTCAGGTATAGAACAATGAAAAATACATTGAAAACAGTTGGTTTTAAGCCTGGTGAGAGAAACATTTTTTTTCATATTCTAACGGCATGTAATCTCTCATGCAGTCATTGCTATATCAATCCGGATCAGCATGGTACAGAGACTTTGTCCAAAGATCGGATAGTTAAATGGCTGGAACTCTTTGTAGATTCTGCCAGGAAATCCAATGTTATTTTTCTTGGTGGTGAGCCCACAATGCACCCGCATCTGGCGTATGTTATCAGAAAAGCGAAAGAGTTGGGATATTTTGTCACTGTAGACTCAAATGGTTATCTGTTTAATGATCTGCTGGGACGTACCTCTCCCGATTATCTTGATTATCTCAGCTTCAGTCTTGATGGCCCTGAGAGCGCTGTAAATGATCCGATAAGAGGAGAAGGAGTTTTTGATATATGTGTAGCCAATATTAAAAACGCTGTGCAGCGGGGTTATAATGTCAGTGTTATTTATACGGTGAGCAGCAGAAATATTGACCACCTTGAAAGAATGGTGTCTCTTCTTGAAAAACTGCAGGTGAAAAAATTCTTTATACAGGTTATCGGTCTGCGGGGTGGCTCTCTTCAATCAGGGAATGCAGAATCGTTGCAGGTAAGCCGGGAGCAGTGGCTGCGTGTTGTACCTAAGGTGGCCAGGAGGGCTGCAGAAAAGGGTATCCATGTTACCTATCCGGTAGTTTTTCTCCCGCCTGATGAACATTTTGAGTGCGCAGCCAATGTGGCGGAGAATTTCTTTATTTTTCCTAACGGTCGAGTATATCAATGTCCTCTCTGCGAGGACCATCCTGTTCACTCTTACCAGATACAAGGGGATAAATTAATAAAGACAGATGGTCTGACGGAGGATCGCTTTTTTCAGCTGGAGATTGAGGAGGGGTGCGTGATGAATAAACTCCTGCAGCCTGATACCATCGAATATGATCAACAGGGCAAACCACTGTACAAAATTTCCTGCTGTCTGCTTAAACAGGAAATCGGGGGCGATTAGGAGTTTGTATTCAGTACCCCTTCGGAGCCTATCGCTTACCTGAGGGGTATAAAAAACAAAAAAAACTTAAACCACAGAGGACACAGAGAAGGTTTAAAGAGTTTTTTTAGTCCCCAGCTAACGGGTACGGCCGCCGTCAGGATTTTTTACAAAATAAAAGTGAGAGAAAAATCCCGGCTTCATAGAGTAGAAAGAGTGGAATGGCAAGCAATCCAGTGGCCATGAAGTCTCCAGCGGTGAGGAGAAAAGAGATAAAGACAATCGCCATATAGAAAAAAATACGTTTACGGCGAAAATATTCTGCACGAACGATATCAGCTTTACCCGCCATAACCATCAGGAAAGGAATCTGAAATGCGAGGCCGAATGTAAGAATGGTCCTGGCTACGAAGGTAAGATATTTCCCGAGTTTGGGGAGTGGTATTAACCCCTCATTTGCATAACTCATAAAATAGCTCAGCATTTTGGGCAAAACAGCGAAGAAAGCAAAACAGCCGCCAAAGGTAAAGAGGGTAAAAGCCCAGAATACCACAATAACTGCAAATTTTTTCTCATTGGCTTTCAGTCCGGGAGAAACAAAAATCCAGATCTGGTACAGAGCTACGGGCAGACTGGCAATAAACCCAATAAGAATAGCCAGTTTTATATAGGCGAGAAATGCCTCAGGAAGATTGGTATACACCAGTTTGTAGACTAAGGGGCTGGCCTTAAACAGTGGTGAGATAAAAAAACCGGCGATCTGTTCAGCGAAAATATATGCCACCACGGAACAGCAGACAATTGATAAACAGACCTTAATAAGCCGGTTTCGTAATTCCAGGTGGTGTGGTTTGAAGAACTCGAGGCTACGTTCTATTAAGGGTATAGAATTTTGCAGATTATAATTTGCCATCTTTTATCTTTTATTTTTTCTCTGCTTTTTTATCATCAATTTCGTCAATATCTTCGACTTCTATTTCAATAGTAGGCAGATCCTCCTGTTTTTCGATTTCACCGCTATCAGTTATCTCCTTCTCCGGTGACGAGTTATTATTTTTTTCCTGCTGTTCTTGAGATGGTTCTGCTGCAGTATCACTGGTCGGGTTTACTCCGCCGGATAATTCGTCCCGATCAAAGTCAAAGGAAGGGCTCTCCAGGAGATTGTTCTTCAAGGACTTTGCAGCTTCTTCGAGGTCTGGGCGGATATCATCAAGAGGGTTGCCTTCTTCAGTAAAAGATTGTTTCAACCCTTCAGCAGTTTTTTTCAAGTCCAACAGACCTTTCGCCAGTGATCGCGCTAAGTCGGGAAGCTTGTCAGGCCCGACTACAATAAGTGCCAGAGCCATAATGAGAATCATTTCGGGGAGGCCGATACCAAACATAATTAGAAATCCAGGGTGATCACCAGAGGACATAATGCCCTTCGGGCAGGTTTAAGGGCTTAAGGGCGTATAGGCCTAAGCCTAACAGCCTCCTACGCAGCGAAACAAATGTAAAGTATTTAACCATTGGTGTCAATTTGATTCATTGACTTTATAGAATCAGTTGACTATATTTCCCCGTTTGTCTTGTGAGGATAGGTACTGAAATTAACTGTTCTG
>JAOZLO010000294.1:0-1379 GCA_029934775.1 Desulfocapsaceae bacterium | reverse complement strand
TTAACCTTTGTGAGGAGAAAATAGATGTCCAGTGTAGTTGTTGTAGGAACTCAGTGGGGAGATGAGGGCAAAGGGAAGATCGTTGATCTGTTAACTCATTATGCTGATTATGTTGTCCGCTTTCAAGGTGGGAACAATGCTGGTCACACGCTGGTAGTTGAGGGAAAAAAATATGTCTTTCATATTATCCCATCAGGTATCCTCTATGAAGATAAGAAATGCATGATCGGCAATGGAGTTGTTATTGATCCGGCAGTTCTGCTGCAGGAGATCAAAGAATTGGAAGGCAAGGGCTTACACGTCACTCCCGATCGTCTTATGATCAGCGAGAGAGCGCATTTAATAATGCCATATCATGCCCGCCTGGATTATGAAAAAGAAGCAGCCTTATCAAAAAATAATAAAATTGGCACAACCGGCAGAGGGATAGGCCCCTGTTATGTTGATAAAGTCGGCCGCACAGGGATAAAGGCGGGAGACCTGCTGGATGACTCTCTGTTTCGTAACAAATTGACTGCAGCTGTTGAAGAGACAAATTTTCTTTTGACAAAAAAGTTCAATACAGCCCCTCTTGACCTGGAAGAAATATATGAGACATTCCAAATGTACAAAGAGTCTCTGAGCCCGTTTTTAGGTGGCGTTTCTGAAGAACTGGACAGGGCTAGAAGGCGAGATCAAAACATTCTCTTTGAAGGTGCCCAGGGGACGCAGCTTGATATAGATCATGGTACCTATCCATATGTTACCTCGTCAAATACAATCGCAGGGAATGCCTGCAATGGATCCGGCTTTGGTCCGGCGCATATTGATTCGGTGATCGGTATATTAAAAGCTTATACAACCCGTGTGGGTTCTGGGCCTTTTCCAACGGAATTGTTTGATGATGCCGGTGAACAACTTCAGGTTAAAGGTCATGAATTTGGTGCAACAACCGGTCGTCGTCGCAGGTGTGGATGGCTTGACGGTATAGTAGCAAATGATTCGGTAAGATTGAATGGGTTGACTGGCCTGGCAATAACCAAATTAGATGTCCTGAGTGGTCATGAAACTATTAAGATGGCAACATCATATGAGCTGGAAGGTAAAACGATAGCGGCTATGCCGTCGAATATAAATCAGGTCGCCGGTGTCAGTCCTGTATATGAATCCATTGCGGGATGGAGGGAAGAAATTGACAATGTGACAGATTACGATGAACTCCCGGTTCAGGCAAAAAGCTATATCAAACGCATAGAAGATTTTACCGGAATCGGGGCAAATATTGTTTCTGTCGGTCCTGACAGAGCTCAAACCATGTTGTTGAAAAATCCTTTTGACAAGTAAAGGTACTAAGGCGGGCTTTGCCCGCAACCCAAAAGACACATTCTCTCACCACAGAG
>JAOZLO010000293.1 GCA_029934775.1 Desulfocapsaceae bacterium | reverse complement strand
AGTGCTTTACTCCATAAAAACTGTAACTCAGTTCAGTACCCCCTTGAGGGGTATAAAAACCAAGTAATCGAGTAATGTGTTTTTAAATTGTGTGGTTACATTAATCACCATGGCACTTATACCCCCTTGTGGGGTGTTAGCAGGTTTTGAGATGCACCATACACGATCCGAAACCACCCTAGCATTAATCAAATAATATTTCTGCAGGAATTTATTCTTTCCTGAGCAATTTTAGGGTATGTTAAAAGAGTTTTTTTTTATATCGCTTTTAATAACACCTTTTTCATTTAACAAGGGGGAAATATGGCAACAGTAAAGGGAAAGTTTTTGACACAGGAAGAAAAGGATCTATGTGAAAAAATAGCGGCGCTCAATATCGAACTGGTCAGCCACAGAGCGCAGGCTCTACTCCTGCTGAATGATGGAAATACCCAGAAAAAAAGCAGCGAACTGAGTTCACTCACCATTGGTCAGCTCCGCTATCTGCTTCGTCTCTTCAAAACGCAACGGACAAATTTATTCCCGGGAAACCTGTTTCCACAGGTAGAAGAAAAAGAGATAGAAGAAACCCCGATATCAGAGGTTGAGATTTCCGGCAAAGATGTCAAAGAGGTGAAACAGAAGGAAAAGCAAAAGAAGAAAAAGAAGGGAAAGAAGGGAAAAAAGGGAAAAAAGGGAAAAAAACCTTCCACAAAAAAGAAACAGCACAGTAAGAAAGAAGGAAAGAAGAAAAAGAAGAAATAATCATCTCTTTGTCACTATTCTGAAAGAATAACTGGCAAGAAAAAACACAAAGTTGACAAGAACAATTGTCGCCCCGGCCGGCAGATCAAAAAGAAACGCCAGTAGTATCCCCATTACTACAGAGGATACTGCTGCAACAACGGCAAATATTATCGCATTCTTGAAGCCTTTTGAGAGTTGCAGAGCCGTAACTGCCGGAAAAATAATAAGGCTTGAGACCAGCATAATACCAACCACCTTTATCCCGAGAATTACGGTAAATGTAGTGAGTATAACCAGAATTTGGTTGGTTCTCTCTGTATTAAGCCCCAGAACCCTGGCATATTCTTCATCAAAGGCTATAGCAAAAAGATCTTGAAAATTTAAAAGAACAAGCAGCAGCACCACAAAAGAGAGACCAATTGTCATAATTGACTCCAGCCTGCTCACCGCCAGAATATCACCAAACAGGTAACCAAACAGGTCCACATTAAAGCCTGACCCAAGACTTGCCATGATTACACCTGTGGCAACGCCAATAGCAGACACAAGGCCTATCGCCGCATCCCCGTACATTTTTGCTCGACTTGCCAGGTGCAGTATCCAGAAAGAAGCTAGAATCCCCAGAGGTACAGCCAGATAAAGTGGATAGATACCCAGCAGGAGTGCAAGACCAATAGGAGCAAGGGAGAAATGCGCCAGACCTTCACCTATCAAAGAGAGGCGGCGTAAAACCAGAAAAACTCCAAGTACAGCACAGCAGGCACCGATAAAACAGCCCGCAACCAGGGCACGCTGAATAAATCCAAACTGAAGTGCTTCAGCTATCTGTGGTATAACTTGTCCCATGGCTACACTTAATATTCAAAAAAAATAAGACCAATTGTTTTCCGTATAACCTTGATCCTATGACAATATTTTCAGTTATTAATTGTCAGTAACTGATAACTGCACACTGAAAACTGATAACTTTCGGTTGCGGGCAAAATCCGCCATCAGTGTTGATGACAGATTAAATGCTGAGCAAAATCTCCAAAATAGTGAGACATATCCCGAGACTGACAAAACTCCTGAAAATTGCCGAAAAACACCAGTCGTCTGTCCAGGTATAACAACTTAGCCGCGTACTTTCCGATGGTTGAACTGTCATGAGTTATGAGAAGAATAGTTTTTTTCTGGTCCTGATTGAGGGCGGCAATTGTCTCATAAAAAGAAGCACGGGTTACTGGATCCAGTGCTGCCGTAGGCTCATCCAGAATAAGAATATCGGGATCCGCCACCATTGCCCTGGCCAGAAACACACGCTGACTTTGACCGCCCGAAAGATTTCCAATCTGTTCATGACACAAACCTGCGATATCGAGGGTTTCCAATATCTGCAACACTCTGTCCCTGTCTGTTTTTTTAAACCTGCGCGGAAAGGATTTACAGCCCAAAAGGCCAGTCGCTACAACTTCTCCAACAGATGCGGGAAAAGATTTGTTGGTAACCACGGTAGCCTGGGGTAAATACCCTATTTTATGCCAGTCAGAAAATTGAGGCAGCGATTTTCCCATGATTTCAATACGCCCACCATCAATATCATTCAGCCCTAGCAACGTACGGATAAGGGTGGATTTTCCTGATCCATTAGGCCCGACAATACCTATGTACTCGCCTGATTTCACTTCAAAAGAAACATCAGACAAGACCACAGAACTGTACATTTTCACCGATAGATTTTTAACGGTAATTATTGACATTGTAATCCCTGCTTCAAATTAAGCACATTTTGCCGCATCAAAGACAGATAGGTCTCACCGCCTTGCAGTTCTTCCCTGGAAACATTGTGAACCCCATGCAGAAGCAGCAGACACGCTCCTGTCTCATCGGAAATTATTTTTGCAATTTTTGGTTGTATCAGCTCTTCGTGAAAGATAACATTAGTCCCTGTTCTCCGTACAGTTTTAACTAACTCACCGATAGCTTTCGGGCTCGGTTGAGCATCCGGTGAAAATCCCCGGAAAGGAGAGACAGCAACGAAACCATATCTTTTGACAAAAGATCCGAATGCAAAATGCCCTCCGCTGACAATGGTCTGCAACTTGCAATTCTGTAAAGCTGCTGTTGTCTGTTCATCAAACTGTTGCAGTTTTCTTTTATATTCAGCGCTGTTATTCTTATAGACTGTACTATTTTCAGGATCAACATCAGATAATGCCGCCTCAATAACCTCAACCATTTTTATAGCAAGGACAGGGTCAAGCCAGATATGAGGGTCTAAACCACGGTGATGATCATCATGGTCTCCTTGTGAATCATCGGCGGAAATAATCTCTTTTCCGACTTCAACCACTTTACCATTTTTTACCCCCACCGCCGCCACAATGGATCCAGCCCATGGTTCCAGGATATCATTTATATAAAAGAAAAGGTCCGCATGTTTGACCGCTATCATATCACTGGGAGTCGGAGAAAAGCCATGTGCTTCAACTCCTGGCGGAAGCATAAGCTTCACATCAACAAGATCGCCACCGATCTGCATGGAGAAATCATACAGGGGGTAAATAGATGTCATCACATTTATTTTTTCAGCCGCAGCCACTATATTCCGACCAGATAAAAATAAAAACGCACAGACAATAAAAAATACTCTTAATCCTGAAAACATAAATAAACCAAAATAACTCGGAGTTACAACGCCATCACCTCATATTTAAACACATATGCTCAACCTGGGGCCCGACAACCTTCCAGTCAACGCACGGTCGATGAAAACCTTTTGGCTGAATTAGAGGACAACCAAAGGCTGAGTCGTCGATATAGACGTGGGCATATACCTTCGGACTTGAAGTCCAGTCATCCTGGTCGGGATTTCTGTTTACACCATAGAGACGTATACCGTTTTTCTCAAGGTACTCAACACCATCTTTTAAAAGATTACCTGCATCAAGACTGTTAGAACGCATTGTAAACAAAATAATCCTGGCCCCCGAACGCTGTAGCCGCTTGAGCCATTTAATCGCACCCGGGACAGGCTCTCCGATATCCGGATAACAATGATCGACAACAGTCCCGTCAAAATCCAAACCTATAAACATATAACCCCCAGCAAACTCACCTGATTTCTCCTCTTAGTACTTTGCTCAGTAGTGCCCGGTTCAGTTCAATCGCGAATATCCGGTTCAAAAAATGACCAGACTATCTGTGGAAATTCCGCCTTCAACTTCTCCTCACACCGGTTGATAGCTTTAATCATCTCGATCTGGTTCGAATAATCGCACATTTCTACTTTGATAGCCACCATCACATCCTTCCCGAGCTGAAAAGTGATCAAATTGAAGAGCCTGACAATCTCCTCCTGATCCTCAAGAAAATTAACCATAGATCGATGAATAGCCGGATCAACACCCTGCCCAATCAACAGCCGTTTTACCTGAATACCAATCATCACAGCTATAATTATCAGCAACACTCCGATTACAATGCTGCCCAGAGCATCGAAGAACGGATTCCCTGTATACATTGCAAGACCAACAGCAAGCAGGGCAAAAGCGAGGCCAATCAGGGCAGCAAAATCCTCGCCAAAAACTACCAGCAGCTCACTCTCCCGGCTTTCCTGGAACCAGGTAAAAAGACTTCGATTCCCCCGGATTTTATTTACTTCCCTGAGGCAGCCCCAAAGCGAAATCCCCTCAGCTACAATAGAAAAAACCAGAACTGCAATAGCAATCCATGGGCCAGACAGTGGTTCCGGATGCTGCAGTTTGTGTATACCTTCATAAACTGAGAACATTCCACCCATGCTGAACAGAATCAAAGCAACAATAAAGGACCAGAAATAGATCGTTT
>JAOZLO010000292.1 GCA_029934775.1 Desulfocapsaceae bacterium | reverse complement strand
AGCAGCCAACAGGACATTTTGTTCAATAATAGTTTTTTTATCCGATAAAACCCTGCACTCACTTCCTAAATTGGCGTTTTTTTTGATAACAATTTCCTCTCCAAGGCTGATAATATTTGTACCCGTTCCGATGAAAACATTATCCTCGATTCTAATACCGATACCGGGCATCTGAAAATCTTCAGCATCAAAGAGGGCATGGTCATTTACCACTACCCCGCCGCCAATACTGATTTTCTCTGCCCCCCGTAATTTAACAAAACGCCCGAACAGAACATTTCGGCCACATTGCTTCAAAAAAACTGGATACAATTTCTGCCGTAATAAAAGCCCCAATGCACCGGGGCACCAACTTAAAAATTCCAACAACAATTAATTTTTCTCCATTATTTATAGTACTGCACGTGCGGGAACACCTGATACAACCATGCCATCACCAATGTCATTATTCACAAGTGAATCAGGATGGATAGTCACAGAATTACCGATATTGACCCCATCCAAAATTGTCACCCGCTCACCAATAGTTACAAAATTACCAATTACAGTACGCCCTTTACAGGTGAGGGGTTGTTGAATTATCGGCATATCCGTACTGGAAAAGGAGTGCGACGCCCCTGAAATACAGCTTTTATCACCCATCACAGAGTGATGGCCAATACTCAAACCTTCCAGGGCACCAAGTCGGCAAAAAGAGCCGACATCTGTGTCTTCACCGATATCTATTACACCGCCGTTGCAATTTAAAATACTCCTTCTACCTATATGGACCCTGGCTCCTATCACCAGCTTCTTGCCAGCGGGTTTAACATCCAGAGTAACTCCATCTTCTATAACAGCTTGATCACCAATGAAAATTTTCTTACCATTTCGGATGGTACAATTGGCTCCAATGGAAACCCTCTGCCCTACGTTGTCAACAATCAGGGGAAACGCCAGTTTCCTTATAAAAACACCTGTCTTTCCTTTCAATGGAATACAGAGGAGATTGATGAATTCGTATAAAAAGAGTTGGACGAAACCACCATCACCAATGACAAACTTACGATATTTGGCAAAAGAACTCCCCTTCCCTTCTGATTGCTGCTGAAGTGCACTTGTCTGTTTTCGATCCATTTCAACTGATGATGGCGTCGTAAAAAGTCTTCATCTTGTTCGTTGTTACAATTTTTGTATCATTACAACGTACCGTATGTACGCTGAAATAATAGAAAAACTGCACGCCTCCAATACGAAGATTTTTACTTATCCATCGAAACTGAGGTTTTTACGAGTTTATCAACTGATAAATATTCTATATTTTATGCCTGTCCCGACAACTCTTATCAAACAGATTGTTAAAGTTGTTCAAACTCCTCACCAATGTACTTTGCGTCGCTGTATGACAGATAGACCAGATAACCGACCCCTCCGATTGTCAGCATTTTAAGACGCAGCAGCAACGCCATTGCCAATGTCTCGGCACCGGGTATATCGATAAGCATGAAGTAAAAAACAAAAACCGATTCAAAGAAACCCAAATTCCCCAATAAAGTTACAGGGACCTGAGCCACAAAAAGCACCGTCGACACAAGGGCGCAAATTCCAAGGAATTGGGGTTTGACATCAAAGGCCAGAAAGGCCACATAGACATTGAGCCAGGTCAGCAGATGAAAAAGAACGGTTACGCAGATGATTCTTACAAGAAGAGATCTATCTTTCCTGATGGTTCTAATGGCGGATCCCAATTCACTATGGAGTTTTTCCAACCTCCTGTGAACAGCCTGGTATTTTTTTTCCAACACCGTAATAATCGATATAAGGCCTGGGAAAGGAATAATTTTAAACAAAAAAGAGAAAACCAATTGTGCGAGGTGATGGGGTAATCCCAGGGGGTTTTGCACTCGCCAGATCCATAAAGTCACAAGGATCAGAAAAAACGAACCGACAGCCGGGACATAAATATAAGGACTTGAGTATAGATCCGTTTTTATCAGCGGCGAGAAGATAACCAGAAAAAAGAGAAGAAAAACACCGGAAAACCGCTCGATAAAAATAGCAATGGCCGAAAAAGATTGATTATTAATAATTTTCCCACTGTAATACGATCGTGCGACATCTCCACCAACGGTGGACGGCAGCAGATTTGAGAAAAAATAGCCGATCAGATATATCCTGATCAATCTAAAAAATGGTATTTTTTTCTCTTGCAGGTCGAGAACCATTTTCCACTTCAGACAGCTGACAACCAGCATAACGGGAATAAGAACAAAGGAGAGGATAAAATACAACCAGTCGATACGCGAAATAATCTGCACAAGCTGGTTGGTCTGAACAAAGGAAATCAATATCCAGAAAAATGCGCCACTGAGAAGTAGTTTTAGAAATATGGCTCGCTTTGACATCCTTTTTTTCATCCGGTTTTGCCCACTCTACCTCTTATAATCCAAAGAATGAAACCTGTCTTTGAGGTTTTCCCTGGTTGAAACAGGGTCACGATCACCAAAGTTGATACGATACCAGATTTCAAGATTGACCAGACTCCAGATCCGGTTGCCGTTATTAACCTTTTCGGAAGCATGCCCATCCAGCAGCGAACTGATATATTTTTGATTCAACAAGCCGTGCTGAACCAGCAGGGAATCATCCCGCAGCAAATGATTTGAAAAACCTTTAAGCCCACCCCGCAGCCAGGTGTTGATGGGAGACCCAAAACCCTGCTTCGGTAATCCGACAATTTCACCCGGCAGATACCGTTTGGCGATCTCTTTTAAAAGATACTTACGTTTTGCTTTTTTCAGCTTCAAGCGGGGCGGTATGGTGGCGGCAAATTCAACCAGTTTATGATCCAGAAATGGGCTTCTTGCCTCCAGACCATGCATCATGGTAATACGATCAATTTTGATGCAGGAGTACTCGGGAACTCTGATCATCAGATCACAAAACGTCATCTTGTTCAGCTGCCCGCGAACATGATCATCAGTAAACCTTGATAAAATACCGTCAAGGGAGTTCACCCCTTCAAGCCTTGATTGAAACTCTGGGGTATACAACATCTTTTTCTGCTCATTTTCAAAAGAGAAAAAAGAAATCCCCCTGGCATAACTCTCCCCTTCCGGCAGCATTGACATGGAGTTAAACCAGCGAATTGACTGCCTCCAGCTCTTTCTCGCAGTTTTTTCCCGAAACATATTGAGAAGAAACGGTATCAGCTCACGCCTGAGAGCTAACGGCAGTTTCCGGTAGTGAACAAGGATCTGATTGGCCAGATACCTGTCATAACCGCCAAATGATTCATCGCCGCCATCGCCGGTTAAAACTACCTTGACATGCTCTCTGGCCATTTTGGCAACGTAGTACATGGGCAGGGCCGGAACATCAGCATAAGGTCCGTCGAGATGATAAATCAGATCCGGCAAAATTTTAACCGCCTCCGGATGGACGACAAGCTCACGATGATTTGTATCATATTCCCCGGCAATAACCGCGGCATGAGGCAGCTCATTGAACCCCTGGGTTTTATCTCCTATGGAAAAAGAGTTCACAGGTGTCCGGGACATCTTTGACATCAGTGCCACTATCATTCCGGAATCAATCCCGGAGCTGAGAAAAGCGCCGATGGGAACATCACTGACCATGCGAAGCTTAACCGACTCGGTCAACAGCTCTTCGCTTCTGGTAAGTGCCTCCTCTTCACTCATTTCGAAGTTGGTCTCGTACCGCAGATGCCAGTATCTGCTGATAGTTATCTCACCATCTTGAAACAGCATATAGGAAGCGGGCGGCAATTTATACACACCGGTAAAAAGATCCTCCTGGCGAGGTATAAATTTAAAAGAGAGAAAATCGTGGACAGCCTCCGGATTCAACTCTTTTTTTAGTCTGGGATCTTGAAAAAGTGCTTTGGATTCGGAGGCGAAGAGGAGGGACTGCCCAAGTCTTGTATAGAAAAGTGGTTTTTTCCCAAGCCTGTCCCGACCCAGCATCAGAAGCCGCCGGTTTTTATCCCACAGGGCGAAACTGAACATACCCCGTAGTTTTGTAACAAATTCGGGACCGAAATCTTCGTAAAGATGCACAATAACTTCTGTATCGGTATTGGTGGAAAAAATATGCTCTCTGCCTTCAAGTTCAAGACGAAGAGACTGAAAATTATAGATTTCACCGTTTAAGACAACCCAGACAGAGTTATCTTCATTGCCGATGGGCTGCCTGCCCGTGTTGAGATCAATGATGGAGAGACGACGCTGGCCCAGGCCGATCATCTCATGTACATACTGCCCTTCATCGTCGGGACCTCGATGGGCTAGAGAATCGCACATCCGTCTGATAAGTTGTAGATCAACCCTGTACCCAAAATTTGCACCCGCCTCACCACATATTCCACACATAACATTTACATCTTTTTGATTTAATCCTAAAAAAATATTGCCATATGAAGATTCGCCCAGAGCAATCTTCATAAGACCGTCTAGAAATCAATGCTGAAACCGATAATCAGGTCAATTATAGAGTATCAAGAATCCCTGTTACCAGATCAACACTGTCCCGTGATTTTTTCTTTTCAAGTTCAACAAGAGGT
>JAOZLO010000291.1 GCA_029934775.1 Desulfocapsaceae bacterium | reverse complement strand
GACTTCTGACAGGTCCCGCACTGGCACAAAACAGTAATACCACACAACCTCAACAGCAGATGAACGGCAATATGATGGGAGGAGGAATGCAGGGCGGTATGATGAACAGGGGCATGATGGGCGGAGGAATGCAGAGTGGTATGATGAATGGAGGTATGATGGGAGGAAACCAGGGAAAATGGGGCGGTATGGGCTGCAACGGCATGATGGGCGGGGCCATGATGAATCAGATGAGCCCTGGACAGCAGCAGGCTTTTATGGATCAGACTACTGATATGCGCAAGGATATGCTGGATTTACGTTATGACTACATGGAGGCGATGCGCAATCCCAATACCAACCCGAAAGATCTTGCCAAAATAGAAAAACAGATGCTTGAATTACGTACAAAAATGATGGGTAAGATGGAGAACCTGCAGGCCCGGTAAAACTGCGCGAAATTACCAACACTTCACGTGTTGACAAACCCGTAAAAAGTAAACTTTTTACGACGCCATTACGTGTGAAAAAGTTGGTAGGATCCCCCTGTGTTTCATGGAACAGCACAGGGAGATCTTTTCCACTAGGTTACAGCGGATTTCCTGAAATTTTCTTCTGTCAATAAAACAACAAGAAAATAGTTTGTAAGGTACGAAACATTGTTCGATAGAGAAGATTTGCAGGATCCAAACAGAGGGGGGCACCATGAGAAATTTCTTTTTCCTACTGGTTATTAGTTGTTTGATATTCACTGTTGCTGTAGATAAGGGTTTTTCTTCAGACAAGGCCTATACTCAAAAGGGAATTGCAAAAACGTTTTCTCAAAAGAGAGTGCTCACTGCCTCTGAAGTATCCAGGCTCTTTATCGACAAGACGATGAACGTTCTCAGCGAGAGAACAGACAAAAAGACGGGAGAGCATTTGAAATTTAAGGCGTACGTCTCAGAAATGGGTGCAATGCCGGTCGTTTTTGAGAGTGGAGCCAGAGAAACTCGCACATGGTCAGTAAAAGCCGATGGATCTTTCTGTCTGAGAAAGATCAAGGGGCGACATACGGGTAGCGTAATCTGTGGTTATATCGTGCCGGAAGGTGACGGCGTTTATAAGATGTATAAGGCAAAGCATGTATACGAAAAAAATGGCCGAGTTGTTGGCGGAAGACACATCGAGCAGTTACTTACCTTCTCCAATTTTAAAAAAGGGAATACGCTATAAAGGTATAAACAGTCAGTAGTTTTTTTCTCGTCAGCTTCCCTGGCTGAATAGTAAACAGATTCTTAAGTGTTAAATTTTTATCTCCCAATCCTACAAGTTATAATGCCGGTCAAATGACTTGATGCTTTTGAAAATTGCATGTGCTTATTTCACCAATTCACTGATTTCGTCTGTATAGTCGCCTATGTACATTTCTTTATCCATTCGTTTTTTCTTCATGAAAAGTTTTGTGCGGAGTATAAACGGGTGATCTGGCAATTTTCTTGCATCTGGTGAGAAGTGGTTCCAGGTTGTTGCAGATTATTGATGTTGTTGATGAATCCTGGATGAAAATATATAATCCACTTATGAGTGTTCTTTTATTGCTGACATATTGAAATATTTGCAGTAGTAACCTGCTCCATACTACTATGTAGCAGTTTGCCCTCTTTTTAAATCGAGTACTCTTTTTAGGGAACCTTTAAAATGCCTCAGCCGGAAAAACAATCAAATTTCAACTGGATGTTTCTTTTTCTATGTTGGTTCATAGCCAGCACTTCTGTCGCTGGAAGCCTCTTTTTTAGTTACGTAATGCAGTTTGCACCCTGTGTTTTGTGTTGGTATCAGAGAATATTTCTGTTTCCCTTAGTCATAATTTTGGCGATAGGTCTTTTTCCTTTTGATAAAAGTGTTGTTAAATACGCCCTGCCTTTAGCTTTAGCAGGCTGGTTGACAGCACTCTACCATACCCTGCTGTATAGTGGCGTTATTCCAAAGAGTATCCAACCTTGTGCCCAGGGAGTTTCATGTACAGAAGAGTATATAAATCTGTTTGGGTTTATCTCCATACCAATGCTTTCTTTACTTTCTTTCTCAACAATAATAGTCCTTTTAATTATTATAAGCCGGATGAACCGGGAACGGAGGATATTTTAATGAAATATGTAATGTTTGGGGTTGTGTGTATTGCCTTGTTCTCTGCTTTTTTCCTCGGCAGTTCCTACTACAAGAGTAAACAGGCTGAAAAGTTCGGCTTTATGGCTGAAGAAAACGCTTCAACTTTAGTCAGGGGGCATTCTCAGGTTCTTGGTAGTGATGATGCGAAAGTATATCTTGTTAAGTTTACAGATCCTGCCTGTGAAACCTGTGCAGCTTTTTCCCCTTTCATTAAGCAGATGATGGACGCCAACCCAAATAAAATAAAACTTGTTATTCGTTACGCTCCCTTCCATCATGGCTCCGATTATTTTGTCAAGATTTTAGAGGCCGCCAAGAAACAAGGGAAATATTGGGAGACTTTGGATGTTATGTATAAATCACAACCATATTGGGCCAGTCACAGCAATCCGCAACCTCAGAGAATATGGCAATTTTTGCCAAAGGCAGGACTCGACATAGAACAGATAAAAAAAGATATGAATGATCCTGCAATTGAAAAAATTATTGCTCAGGATCTTGCCGATGCAGTAACCCTTAATGTTAACAAAACGCCGGGATTCTTCGCCAATGGGAAGCCCCTCCAAGTCTTTGGCTACAAACAATTACAGCAATTGGTTGAATCCGAAATAAAGGCCAATTACTTGAATTAAATAGCTTATCCAGCAATAGTAAGTGCTTGTAAGGCAAAAGATCATTATGAGAAAATTATCACTTTTAATTTTAATATTTTGCTTACCTTTGTTCATCACTGCCTGTGGACAAGAGCCAAAGGTGGCGACAGTTGGTAAACCAGCTCCGGACTTCACCCTTGTAGACAGAAAGGGCAAAACATGGACTCTCTCGGAACTGAAGGGCCAGGTGGTATTTATTAATTTTTGGGCAACCTGGTGTCCTCCCTGCCGGGACGAGATGCCCTCAATGCAAAAACTTTACGCTACACAGCCGAAAGATAAATTTAAAATGTTGGCCGTACTCAATAAAGACGATCCGGCACTGGCTGATATCTTTGCTGCAAAACTTGGCATTACTATGCCAATTCTCGATGATCAGGATAATACGGCAGGCAAGGAATATGGACTAACAGGACTACCAGAAACCTATATAGTGGATAAACTGGGAGTGCTCCGGAAAAAGTTCATTGGTCCTGAGCATTGGGGCTCCCCCAAAATTAGGCATATGCTGAGTAGATATATTAATGAGTAATTCTGATTAGAAGGACAGAGGGTTATATGAAAAAGCAAAAAGATAAAGCGACAAAGCAGAAAAATCAGATAGCACCATTTGTGGCAATACTTATTTTTCTTGCCCTTGGAGTTGTTGGAATCAGTTTGGGTGAGCCATCACGAGTCCTGGAGCAGGCAACCCAAATTTGTTTGTCCTGCATAGGTATCGGTTGAGGTTTGATTTATGGATCTCGTCCGCAAATGGGTTCAAGCCCTGTTTTTTATTTTTACTAATGGCTACTGGAATTTTCCGATAACAAGGGGGATTTACCAGGGGCCTCTCAAGGTGGTTTGTTCACCAGGCCTTAATTGTTATTCCTGCCCGGCCGCGACAACGTATTGCCCTCTTGGTTCCTTGCAGCAACTCCTGGCTGGGGTTCGGATGGCTTTGGAAAGCGGCCAATTCTTTGTAGGGTTCTACGTTGTAGGTACTATGGGGGTAATCGGTAGTTTTGCAGGCCGAATGGTATGTGGCTGGGCTTGTCCTTTTGGCCTCCTCCAGGAGCTTCTTTTTAAAATCCCTTCACCTAAGTTTGACGTCTGGCATCCCTTGCGCTATATAAAATATTCTCTCCTGGTATTTATGGTCATCCTTCTGCCCCTTTTTGCCGTTGATGAATATGGCCTTGGACTCCCCTGGTTTTGTAAGTATTTATGTCCAGCAGGCACATTAGAGGCTGGTATCCCCATGCTTATTATACAGCCAGGATTGCGAGCAAATTTAGGGCTGCTTTTTGTGAACAAGTTTTTTTTTCTCACTTTCTTTCTTGTGTGGGCTGTTTTGACCAGTCGTCCTTTCTGCCGAACATCATGTCCACTTGGTGCTTTTTACGCCCTGTTCAGTAAAGTCAAAATGGTCAAGCTGCGCCTTGATCCCATAAAATGCACCAATTGTGCAGCCTGTCATGATGTTTGTCCTATGGGAGTGCGCTTTAATGAATCACCTGACGATAAGGAATGTATATCTTGCTTTGCCTGTAGCAAGGCGTGCACATTCAATGCGATCAACCTGGAAGTTGGAGGGTTGGCAATTACAAATCAACCAACTCCATGTTCAGATCAGCTGAAAAAAAATCCGGCATCGTAGGATCAGAAAAGGCGATTTATTATCGAAAAACAGTAAAATCGATCGGTAAAATTCTGACCAATCAACGTTAAAATTGCCGCATCCAAGATCTAATAATAGCACATCAACCTTAGTTTGAGGTGCCTACCGTGATATACGTAATAAGAAGTT
>JAOZLO010000290.1 GCA_029934775.1 Desulfocapsaceae bacterium | reverse complement strand
AGTACTGATCATTTCTGGAGACCATATTTATAAAATGGATTACCAGGAGATGATTGATTACCACTATGAAAAGGGCGCTGACTTGACGATCGCATTTACCAAGGTTCCACGGGAAGAAGCTCATAGGTTTGGTCTGGCGTCAGTTGATGATGAGGATGGCCCCCGGGGAGGGAGGGTAACAAATTACTGGGAAAAACCTGAAGATGCTGAATCTGAATGGGCCTCAATGACGATAATGTGTTTCAAGCCGGAGGTCCTCTACCGGGCTTTGAAAGAAAATCAGGGGGGAGAATCATATCATTTCGGTCGAGATATTATTCCCATACTGCTTGCCCAGAATTACAAAGTATATGGCTATAAATTCTGTGGTTATTGGGGATACACCCAGACAATAAAGGAGTATTGGCAGTCAAGTATGGATCTGCTCGGCTCAAGCCCACTGATTGATCTTGAAAAATGGGTGTTTAGAACAAATATGGAGCATAGAAGAATCTGCGATAATGAGCCTGTTCTTCTGGGGGAAACCGCAGTTGTAAAAAACAGTCACATTTACAATGGCTGCAAAGTTGAGGGGACGGTAATAAACTCAATTCTTTTTCCCGGTGTCCATGTGAAAAAAGGTGCAGTAGTTGAAAATTCCGTACTCTTTTTTAAGAATATAGTTGAGGAAGACTGCCAAATTAATAAAGTTGTCAGTGATGTCAATAATAATTTTGGTACTGGTGCAAAACTGGGACCTGACGTTTGTGATACAGCATCTGAGGTTACCGTGTTGGGTTGGAATAATCAGATTCCAAAAAGAACACGTATTGAGATGGGGGCCACCGTATATCCACAGATTGAAAGTGGAAAATGGCCTGAGTGTGTCAAAGCAGGGGAGGTTTTGAAATGAGAAAAGTTAAAGATGCACTGGTGCTCCTCCTGGCAGGGGGGGTAGGCAGTCGGTTGAATATACTGGTGCAGAAAAGGGCAAAACCGGCAGTGCCTTTTGCCGGCATTTACAGAATTATTGATTTCAGCCTCAGCAACGTGATGAATTCCGGATTACATAAGGTTGGAGTTCTCACACAGTATAAGCCGCTTTCATTGATGGATCATGTAAGTACAGGAGAGGCATGGGATTTTACTGGAAGGGGGCGGGGAGTGAAGATATTACCTCCTCGTACAGGTGAACTCGAATCAGACTGGTATAAAGGGACTGCAGATGCTGTGCGTCGAAATATCGACTATATCAAGGCTAATCCCGCGGAAGAAGTAATCATTCTCTCTGGAGATCATATTTATAATATGGATCTGGATGGTATGATCGAATTTCACAGAGCAAAAAGAAGTGATGTAACCATTGCGATGATGGTGGTCCCCAAAAGTGAAATTCATCAATTTGGTGCAGGAGTCACTGATAAAAACGACAAAATTATAGAGTGGGAGGAAAAACCGAAAGAGCCAAAGACCAATCTGGCCTCTATGGGGATCTATGTCTTTGATTACAATTATCTTCTTGATACCCTGGAAAAGGATAAGGAGGAAATTGATTTTGGTATGCATATCCTGCAGCGAGCCATTGAGGATGATAATGTGTATGGCTATCCATTTTACGGGTATTGGCGTGATGTGGGTACGATTCAGACGTATTGGGAAGCTAATATGGATGTGATCAGAAAAGACAGTGGGATTTCTCCTCAGGGATGGAATATTAGAACAAATATCGAGGCTGGGGGCAGGTTTGCAGACCGGCCTCCGGCTCATTTTGGTTTTAATGCCAGAGTGCGGTCTTCTCTTATCTCAGCCGGTAGTAATATTCGGGGCGAAGTGATTAATTCTGTACTCGCCCCCGGTGTGATTGTCGAGGAGGGTGCCACTGTCAGAAATTCGATTCTTTTTGCTGATGGCACGGTAAAAAAAGGAGCGGTTGTTGATTATGCTATTTTAGATAAAAGAGCATATGTTGGAGTTGGTGCAGTTGTCGGCTCCGGCACTAATCACGGGATTGTTAACAGACTTAATCCCAGCCACCTTTACACGGGGATTACTCTGATCGGTAAGGGGAGTCGGATACCCGCTGAACAGAAAATCGGCAGAAATTGCGTTATCGATTCAAATGTAGACGAGGCAGTCTTTCCGGGAAAGAGTATAGAAGATGGAGAATCTCTTTATTCCCATGGTGAAACTTCGTAAGAAAGTGTGTGATACCGAAGCGATTCAAAAAATCATGAGACAGTGTTAATGTGCCAGTTTCTGAGAATCACTCATTAAATATGCGGCTTTGTTGCGGCTAATATGTTACAGTCGCAATTTTGTGGCAAGAAATGATGATAATCCTGATCAAGATCCGCCATTTTAATCTACAGTAACAATTCTTTTTTGATTCTATGTCCTTTTCAAATTTGTGTTTTCCTGTTGATAGTTTGTCTGAACTCTTGAGAAGAATTATGCGATGTTCTGCCTTATAACAGGTGCTTAGGAACAAGGAGAGATGAGTGTTTTCTGAAGGTGATATGGCCGTATATCCGGCCCATGGTGTTGGTGTTATTAAGTCTATTGAAATGCAGACTGTTGCTGGTATTGATCAATCTTTCTATGTTCTGGAGATTCTGGATAATGGAATGAGGATCATGATCCCCACCATTAGCAGTGAGAGTGTTGGACTTCGTGCTATTGTTGATGAAACTGAAGTGAGTGGTGTCCTTGATATTCTCGCAGATCGGAATGTTGAGCTTGGTACTCAGACCTGGAATCGACGATATCGGGACTATATGGAGAAAATCAAAACCGGCTCTGTCCATGAAGTCGCGTCTGTGCTCCGGGACCTCTTTCTCCTGAGTGTAGATAAAGATCTTTCCTATGGAGAGAGAAAAATGCTGGATACCGCAAAAGGTCTGCTTGTAAAAGAATTATCTCTGGCTCAGGACACCGAAGAAGAAACAGTCAGTAAAACTATCGAGGCAATTTTTTCGTAGAGTTTCAAAAATTGATATCTCTGTGTATAGTGACCACTCATTTTCTGTAAAAATAGATAGCCGCGTGGCAGGTATACGCGTTGATCAATTTCTTTCACAGTATCTTCCGTCTGTTTCCAGAGTACACATCTCTGCATCTATTCGTAATGGTTTCATTAAGGTAGAGGGCGTTTCCAGGAAGAGCAGTTATCGCCTGAAATCTGGTGAAACTATTGCCGGTGAGGTTTTTCGGCAGCCTGAGTTAGATGTATTGCCGGAAAAAATCGAATTTCATATTCTCTTTGAAGATGAAAGTTTACTGGTTCTGTCTAAGCCACCGGGGATTGTAGTACATCCAGGCAGTGGTAATCAAAAGGGTACTCTGGTAAACGGGTTAGTCTATTATTGCAGGGCTATAGCAACTGTTGGTGATAAATTGCGTCCCGGTATTGTTCACAGACTGGACAAGGATACTTCAGGGATTATGGTCGCTGCAAAGACTGAATTGATGCAGAGAAACCTCGTTGAATTATTCAAAACAAGAAATATAGAAAAAAGTTATCTTGCCCTGTTACACGGCAAGATGGCGGAGAAATCCGGTCGATTGGTTGCGTCAATTGGGCGGCACCCCGTTAATCGGCAGAAAATGGCTGTCCGTCCTGGCAGTGGGCGTCATGCTGTGAGTAGCTGGGAGGTTCTAGAGGAGCTGAACGGCAATTTCAGTCTGGTACGAATAACTATTGAAACAGGACGTACACACCAGATAAGAGTGCATATGGCTCATTTAGGACACCCTGTTGTCGGTGATAGAACATATGGCAGCAACAGAAACAATGCTCATTATCCCCGTCAGCTGCTGCATGCTCATCGACTTGTTTTTAAACATCCGGTAACCGGAGAAAGAGTGGACCAGGTAGCACCTCTCTGGGAGGATTTTGATATAAGCTTACAACGATTCGGGTATAAGCTGTCTGGGATAGTTTGAATGTGCGATCATGCTATGACAATAGCTGTTACTGGTGGGCTGGGGAGCGGTAAAAGTACAGTAAGCAGGATCCTCGCTTCATATTTTCGATGTGAACTTTTGGACACTGATCAACTGTGCCGACAGCAGCTTCAACCAGGTCATGAGGGCATGAAGAGGCTGGGAGAATGCTTTGAGGGCAGGTTCTTCTGTCCGGATGGGACGTTGGACCGTCAGGCATTGAGGCGTGCAGTATTTGAAGATCCTGAAGTCAAAGTACAACTAGAAAATATCCTGCATCCGATAGTTCGTAAAATTGTTGCCACCAGCCTCAGAGAAAAAGAAAAGAGAGATGAACATCTGGTGGTCGAAGTTCCACTCCTTTACGAAGTTCAGTGGCAGGATGATTTTGACGAATGTGTTGTTATTTTTACTCCTGAATCTTCTGTCTATAAGAGAGTTTTACTGAGGAGTGGTCTTAGTTTTGAGGAAATCAGTCTGATTTTGAAAGCGCAGATACCAATAGAGGAAAAGAGAAAGTATACACGATTTATAGTTGATAACAGTGGAACTTTTGCGAGTACAGTATTGCAGACAACACATCTTTTTAAAAGAATATCTGTTCCGTAGTGTTTTTTACCCTTTGCGAGTTTTCAACCCAGCCTGAAGTGTTGA
>JAOZLO010000289.1 GCA_029934775.1 Desulfocapsaceae bacterium | reverse complement strand
AAAAGAAACAAAAAGTGGAAGAGTGAAAGACTCTGCACCTTGCAGTATTCAAGAAAAAACACATTTTCGAATCTCTCCCCCCTGGTCTGCCACCACAATTCATGAAGGGCTGCCTCATCACCAATCAACACAACTGAATCAGCAGCAAGACCCAGACTTTTAAAATATGCGGTAAAAGATTCGTCATCAAAGCTTCTATTCTGTATGGCACCGGTCGGGCAGACAGAAATGCAGGCTCCGCAATCCTCACACTTCAACTCGTCAATACTGGTGCCATCGACTCCCTGGCTGATGGCACCGAATTTACAACTACTCTTACAAAGATTACACCCTGTTCCAAGCCGCCCACTATATTGACAAATTGAATTATCACAGCTGATAACCTCATCTATTTGACAGGGGAATAAAGTCGAAAAATAATTTTTCAACCCCTCCTCAGAGTAGACCGAGCAACTTTCCAAAGGCGATTCCACGTCAACACCATCCAGGATAATAAGAGCGGGAATCTCCATCGATCGCTTTTCAACACGGCCAATATCTATTGCCCCGGCATCGCAAACCGGTTCACACTCTTTACAGAGAGTACACGTCTCAAAATCGACATAAAGGTTTTTGGAAATACTTTTCTCCGAACATGCAGGGCCACAAACACCGCAATATGTGCAGAGATCTGTTCTTATTGGCAAACGAACCAGATATTCAAGCCGCAGCCCTCTGCCCTGAACACCCAAAGAGAGTTCCATGGCAGAGGGAATTTCAGGGTCAAGTCCTTTGATCAGAAGAGGAGATATCTCAAGAATACCGCCATACGTGTCAATAAAATCTTTAACTTTGGCACCATTATCTCCAATTACACAAACTCTGTTATCGGCCTCAATTGTATAACTTTGATACTTGACTCTACTGATTCGTTCGAGTTCAATTGCAGCCAGTTGTGCTAATTTTTCTCCGGAAAATGATGCTCTGTCTCGGTTAAGTTGGACTGTTGGTGACAGAGGGAATTGTGTCTCAGGAAAAAGAGACATGAAACCTCCAGCTAAAAGAACAGGCTTTTCCATATCTGGAGAAAAACTCTGCCCCGGATGAAGGTCAACTTCTACCTCCACGAGTTCAGGCGCAGAACTGCTCCCTTGAACAAGCAGACACGTTGAGAAAATACTACCCATAACAATCTTTACCTATACCGCTCATTGCAGCAGGAAATCCCTGCAGTAACACCATGTACCGCGATGTGCATGGCATTTGAAAACAGAACAGACTGTAACCAGGAGTCAGTATAAGAAAGTTTAAGGAAAAACTACATCAGTCCAATCCCTTTTATTTTGTAAGGCAATACCTTGCTGTTTGTAGGTAATAACCCTACAAACATACTCTCTCAGCCCATAATACTGCCCGGCGGGTAAGCTCCGCACTTGTTTTAATGCGAAGTTTTTGCTTGATTCGGTCCCGATAGGTCCCGATAGTTTTGATACCAAGATTCATCCTGCCTGCCACCTCACGAGTAGCCAGGCCTGCTCCTATCAATCTGAAAACTTCAAGCTCTCTATCGGTTAACAGATCAACAGTCGGTGCTCCTGGGAAATCAGACCTCTCATGAAATTTATTCAGCATAAGAGTCAACATATTGGCACTGACGTGGATTTTCCCATCGACTATATCTCTTAATGCGGAAATAACCGACTCACTTGCCTCCCTTTTCATAATATAACCTTTAGCGCCTGCACGAATGGATCTTTCCGCCCAGACTGATTCATCATGCATAGAGAGAACAAGGACATGGATACACTTATTTTCAGCCGATATCTCTTTCACCAGATCCAGCCCATTGTCGCCGGCCAGGGTAATATCGACAATTACCAGATTCGGCTCGTGTTCAATTATCGCTTTTCTTGCAGATGCTATATCTTTCGCCACGGCGCAGACTTCAAAGTCATCCTCCTGCCCAAGCAGTTCTGCCATTCCCATACGGAAAATAGGGTGGTCATCAACAATTAATATTCTCGAGTTCACTCAAACACCTCACCTGAAACGGATACGATTGTGCCACTGGTTTCATCAGAATCAATGGTCAATGTCGCGCCAATAGCCTTAGCCCTGTATTTCATGGTATGGAATCCCAGGCCGGCTTCGTCAGGTTTTTCACCAAAACCATGCCCGTCATCCTCTATTTTAATAAAAAAACTGTACCTCCTGAACTTCATAAATACCCGGATAGTTTCCGGCTTACTGTGCCTGGCAGCATTAAACACAGCCTCCCTTACAATATAGTGCAAATGGGTGGCTACATTATCACGAAACTCTTCGCCATCACTTTCGCAGGAGAGTGTGCATTTAACGTTAAACGAATTTTCTACTTCAACAACCAGCTCTTCGACAGCTGATTCCAGGCCATACTCTATCACATGTACCGGATACAAGCCCCGGGATAAACGGCGGGTCTTATCTATAGCATCCCTGATAAGATTGCGTATGGAGTCAAACTGTTCAACAATTTCCGGTGCCTGATTTCCAATCTTCTGCTGTAGTGCCTTGCTGAGCAATTCAACACCAGTCAAGTGTGAACCCAGATCGTCATGCAAATCTCTGCCTATCTTGCTCCTCTCCTCCTCACTCACTGCGATAACCTGTCGCTCAAGTTTTTCCAACTCTTCCTCGGAACATTTATTGAGGACATGCTGCCACATGCCCTCAAGCAGCATTGTCATCTGCCTGATATCTAAATTATCATATTTTTCACTATTATTACATACACCACCTACCAGCACAATTTTTCCATCGCTATAAATGGGGACATCCAGGTGCCGCTTTATTGCAATTTGATACGGAAATAGAGTCTCATTGATCCCTCCGTCAAAACTGTTAGAGGTGACGGTCATTTTTTCAGTAACAGCCCTCCCCGGTAAACCGGCCTCCTCCACACAGCTGGAATATCCAGAATGTCCAATATTTTCACGGAATTCCTCATCAGACAGTGCAAAGAAGGAACGAATCGTAAGATGAGACTGAGCACTATTAACTACTGCAACATACCCGGCATTGCTGCGGGTGAGCTGAACAATTCTCTGCAGGACAAAATCGTACTTCTCCTGAAGTGAATATTTTTCCATCATACCCAATCGTAACAAAGTATCCAGACGCAGCTCATTGCGATGAAGAAGCAGCTCATTCTTCATTCTCTCCTCGACCATTTTATTGGCCAGCCGTCCCAAATCTTCAAATTCTCTAAAAGCGAGTGTCTCATTTTCTATTTTCACATTTGAATCGGCCGCTTCCCGAAAAAAGTCAGTAAAGAGGTTAATCCCTTCCTTAATTTTCACTGAATAGAAAAAAGTGGCAAAAAGTAGAAGAACAACTGCTAGAAGAAAGAAACCGATGAAGATGAAACTATTTTTAAATGTAATTCGCTGATAAGTGTGCGTTTCATCAGCGATCGCCTGTTCCATGGCATCCATATACATGGAGGTCCCCAGAATCCAGTTCCAGTCATCGTACGCTTTGACAAAACTGAGTTTCTGGCGAAAAGTCCCGTCTGAATCTCTCTTTTCCGGAAACGCGACATATCCCTCTCTGCTTTCTGACAAACCAGTTTCCCAGAATGACAGTCCGTAAGTCCTGGCATCAGTAACAAGGTCCCCGATCGATCGACCAATCAAGCGTTGGTCTCTACTGCATAAAATGGTTCCGTCAAAACGAAAACCGAACACTTCACCATCCTCTCCAAATTTCATGTTCTGAAGCCGGGTCAGTACATCTTTTTGAAGAATATTCTCGAGATCATCACTGTAAATAGCAGCTCCAATAAACCAGTCCAACGGCTGAAAATATTTAACGAATGCAGTTTTTCTAAATTTCTTTCCGTGAAACTTGGGTTTGACAAGGTTGTACCTGTACAACCCGGCCCCCTTATCACGCACAATGGAAACCATATCACCAATCACATCCTGCCCGGTCAACTCTTTAAAAACATCACCTGTCTTTTTTTCGAAATATGGTTCATCTGCAAAAAGATCAATAACACCACTACTGACCCTGCCCGAGAAATAATGCCCAAGACCATTCTTCCAGCGAATCGGCCGAAGTACTTCAACCACCATCGACCGCAACTCCTCCACACTTTTTTCATCCTCATACAACCTGAATATATGCGAGGCGATGGTATAGGCAGACTGCACCCTTTCCCGAATATCCCTCTCCACCTGCATATCATTCTGTGAACGCCGGTAATTGATCAAATCAATTACCTTTCCAAGTTCTTCTTTCACTCTCACTTCATAGCGATGCTGGTAGTTGTCTCTGATATTCTCTATAGTTTCCTGATACGTCCTGTACTCGTTTATAATCCAGAAGATGCCCATAAAAAAACCGAGTAAAGTGACTACCAGAAGTGAGGTATAGAAAGGAGTTGCGGAAAGAGTCAATTTGGCAAACATTCGCATCGTGGAATCACTCCAGGACTATATCATCATGCAGTTTTTCAAGAATGGGATAAATTCTGGTGAGATAAATAGAATCCATCCCCTGGTGATCATCGGGACCAAACGACAGAACGACACCATCCAGATCAAAAAAGCCAACAGT
>JAOZLO010000288.1 GCA_029934775.1 Desulfocapsaceae bacterium | reverse complement strand
AAAATGATATTTGAAGGTGTTAAACTGATGTTCATCGGCATGACAACTGTCATGCTCTTCCTTGTTCTTATGATCCTCGTGATTCAGCTTACATCCTACCTGACCCGAGGTGTTGCCGCTCGTGAGGTGAAGGAAATCAAATTAGCCAGAGAACTCCTGGCTCAGAAAAAGAAAAAAGCGACAACGGTAGATGATGCTGATGAAGATATTGCTGTTATTGCTGCAGCAGTTGCAGCATACGAAACTGAACGTTTTGCAAGGGCATAGGGGTTTTGCCGTCGCAACCTGATTATAGTTATATGAATTTGATATTATTAAATAAATAAACGCGAGGAGAAAAACGGTGAGTAAAAAAGTTGTTCAATTTATGGATACGTCTTTTCGAGACGGTTTTCAATCTGTCTTTGGTGCACGAGTATTAACTGACGATTTTCTCCCCGCCGTAAAGGCTTCGGTAGAAGCCGGTATCACAAACTTTGAAGCTGGTGGCGGCGCAAGATTTCAAAGCCTTTTCTTCTACTGCGGAGAGTCTGCTTTTGATATGATGGATCGCTTCAGAGCTGAAGTTGGACCCGATATCGCACTGCAGACACTGGCACGTGGTATAAATGTTGTTGCATTAAGCCAGGCTCCTCGCGATATCATTGATCTGCATGCCAAAATGTTCAAAAAACACGGCATTACCACCATTCGAAATTTTGATGCACTCAATGATGTCCGCAATCTGGAATATTCTGGGGAACGTATAGCCCACCATGGGCTTAACCACCAGGTCGTTATAACCATGATGGATCTCCCCCCTGGCTGTACAGGTGCACATACTGCGGAATTCTACATAGACAGACTGAAACAGATCATTGAAGCTGATATCCCATTCCATTCCATTTGTTTCAAAGATGCATCCGGCACCGCCAACCCGAAAAAAGTCTATGAGACATTCAAGGCAGCCAGAAAAATTGTCCCTGAAGACACTATCCTCTGGTTTCATACCCATGACACTGCAGGGCTGGGTATCGCCCAAAATCTTGCGGCAGTTGAAGGTGGAACCACAGGAATTGACCTGGCAAAAATCCCGCTGAGCGGCGGCACCTGTCAGCCGGATATACTTTCCATGATCCATGCGTTAAAGGGAACTGATTTCACCCTCGACCTTGACTACCAAAAAATTCTTGTCGCTGCAGAGGCCTTTGAAGAGGCTATGAAAGACTATTTCTTCCCACCTGAAGCAAAGATGGTTTCGCCAACCGTAACCCTCTCTCCAATGCCGGGTGGAGCACTTACCGCAAATACCATGATGATGAGAGACACAGGAACCCTGCATCTCTATGCAGATGTTATCAAGGAAATGGCTGAAGTCGTTCGGCTCGGTGGTTTTGGTACTTCGGTTACTCCGGTTTCCCAGTTCTACTTCCAGCAGGCATACCTCAATGTTACCCAGGGTAGATGGAAAAAAATCAACCCAAGCTACGGTAACATGGTTCTCGGATACTTTGGTCGTACTCCTGTTGCACCAGACCCGGAAATTATGAGAATTGCCTCTGAGCAACTCGAAAAACCTGTCTTCACAGAAGATCCTCTCGACATCCTTGAACCTGGCATTCCTAAAGCCACTAAGATTCTGGAAGAAAACAGCCTGCCGGTCAATGATGAAAACATCTTCATTATTGCCAGTTGTGAACAGAAAGGCCTTGACTTCCTTCTTGGCAATGCAGTTACCAATATACGTAAAATTACCGACGAAAAACCGGAAGCTAAGCAACCTGCGGCAAAAGCTGCACCACCCGCAGCAGCCGTATCTATGGGACCACGTGATTATACGATTACTGTCAACAACCGCCCATACAATGTTACGGTATCTGAAGCAGGTGGCATCCAGGCTGCACCCGCAGCTGTAGCTGCACCAGTAGCTGCTCCTGCAGCCGTTGAAGGAACCGAGGTTGAAGCTCCGACCCCCGGTAACGTGGTTAAAATTCTTGTTGGAGTGGGTGATACTGTTGAAACTGACAGCCCGCTTGTGGTTCTCGAGGCAATGAAGATGGAATCCGAGGTGAAATCACCCTGCGCCGGCAAGGTGCTGGCCATCCATATATCTGCCGGTGATACTGTTCAGGCCTCTGACCCTCTTTTCACCATCGGCTAGCAGTTATTGTAGTGTTTCAGGTTCCTGGCAGTGACAACTTCCGGGGACCTTTTCCCTTTCGCTCTTACCGTGATAGTACTATGAAAATACGAGTTTTCATGCTCTTCCTGCTGGGGTTACTTGCTGTGAACATTTCCGCTGTCTATGCAGGGGATACCACAATCCAGATCACCTCACCGGCTGATGCAAAAATTATCAGAATAGATGTGCAGCCAGGCGATTTTATTTTCAGTGGAGATAAAATCGCAACTCTAAAAAAAGATGATGGTACCATTATCATCTTAAAATCAGGATCTGGCGGAAAAATAACCAGCCTCGGAGTTGAACCCTATCAGAAGGTGCATAAAAACGATGTTATAGGTTCACTTGAAACCTCTTCCATTGTTGTAGACACGCCGAGTTCAGAGGCAAGCAAGAAACTGCCTTCTCTCACAGAACTTGGTAAAAATCTCTACAAAACCACGGGGATATATGGCATCATTGACGGCCAGCTGACAAAAGACTGGACTGTCGGGATTGGCCGTGTGCTGATGATTGTTGTCGGACTGACGCTTATCTTTCTTGGCATTTTCAAAAAATTCGAACCACTCCTTCTCATCCCCATAGGGTATGGTGCAATTCTCGCCAATATACCAATGGCAGGAATCGCGGAGCCAGGAGGGATTCTCTACTATATCTATGAAGTAGGTATAATGACAGGTGTTTTCCCCTTGATCATTTTTATGGGTGTTGGTGCATTGACTGATTTTGGCCCGATGATTGCCAACCCGAAAACAATCCTGCTTGGTGGAGCAGCGCAGTTTGGTATTTTCACTACCTTACTGGGGGCACTCTTTCTCTCTGATATGGTACCCGGTATTAGTTTTTCAATACGCGACGCCGCTTCTATCGGGATTATAGGAGGAGCAGACGGCCCCACGGCCATATTCTTATCAAGTCAACTCTCACCTCGCCTTCTCGGATCTATAGCCATAGCCGCATATTCCTACATGGCGCTTGTCCCATTGATTCAGCCCCCGATTATGAAATGGCTGACAACGGAAGAGGAGAGGAACATCAAAATGGTACAGTTAAGACATGTATCAAAACTTGAAAAAATCCTTCTGCCTCTTCTGGTACTTGGCCTTTGTATAGTACTCCTGCCGTCCGCTTCTCCCCTGATTGGTATGTTTATGCTGGGGAATCTGGCAAAAGAGTGCGGGGTAGTTGACAGACTGTCTGATACCATCAAAAATTCGCTGATGTATACTGTTACAATTTTTCTTGGCCTCGGTGTGGGCAGCAAACTCTCCGCAGACAAATTTCTCAACCTGGAAACCCTTGGTATTCTGGCCCTCGGTATGGTTGCTTTTTGCATCGGCACTGCCGCCGGTATTCTCATAGCCAAGCTGATGAACAAGATGTCAAAAACACCAGTCAATCCGCTTATCGGAGCTGCAGGTGTATCTGCTGTACCGATGGCTGCCAGAGTGGTCAATAAAGTCGGACTTGAAGCCAACCCACAAAACCATCTTATCATGCACGCAATGGGTGCCAATGTATCAGGCGTTATCGGCTCTGCTGTTGCTGCAGGTGTACTGCTGGCACTGTTGTAATTTTTGTTAATAAGTAGAGTTTTAACAACCAGCAAAGGCTGATTACCTGTAGTGGTAATCAGCCTTTGTATTCTTGTTCTCAATGCTCGTATTCTATTTAAGTTGTTTATCCTGCTACCCTACCGTTTTTTTAACAATTTCCTTATCAAAATAATTTACCTCCATTCCCGCATCAACCACAATCATTTGACAATTTATCCCGGAAGCACGATGTGACAGGAGAAAAACAGCTGTATCCGCAGCCTCCTGGGTGGTAAGTGCTTTTTTTCTGAGAATAGCCTTTTCCGCAAAGAGATAACTATCAACGTAACCCGGGATACCGGCAGATGCCGAAGTTTTGAGGAGCCCGGGAGCAACTGCATTGAACCGAACGTTGGAAAAATCTGCAAAGCTTTTAGCCAGAAAGCAGAGAGAAGAGTTTAAAGCTGCTTTGACAGGAGCCATATAACCATAATTTTCTGCTGCCATCCGAGTCGTTGATATTGTAATGGTGACAACGGAACCATCTTCAACAATCATATCCTTAAAATGATTTGCGATACTGATCAATGAAAAACATGAAATATTAACCGACTGAAGAAAATCGTCTTTAATGGTTTCATGAAACGGTTTCATTCCCTCAGAGTAGTTGGCAAAAGCTATGGAGTGTACAATTCCATCTATCCTTCCCCCATTTGGAGCATCAATCTCAACTGCAATCTCATCTCTGACTCGAGCAATATTTGCTTCATCCTCCACATCACAGAGAAATACCGGAGAGTCAGGAAAGAGTTTTTGAGCCGTTTCCTTTCTCTCTTCTGATCGAACGACATGTATAATTTCAGCCCCTTCTGTAACAAGAGTCCGTCCAATA
>JAOZLO010000287.1 GCA_029934775.1 Desulfocapsaceae bacterium | reverse complement strand
TCAGGTTCTGCCTGGGTCGAAACAAGTGGTGTCAGCATCCTCTGGACGAGTCTACGGCAGGATGCTGAATTGAATTTAATCTTTTGTAATAATTTTTTCTCCATCCATCTGCCGGCCAGATAACATCCTCCACGGAAAAAGAGACCATAGAAAAGAATACAGAAAACCAGAAACGGCCACCAGGATACCAGATCTTTTGTTGCCAGGTGGTAGATTCCATCTTTGAGGAGGATCCTGCTTCCCTCAATCTCGTCAGCAGAGGGAAACGCGATTGGTTCGGGTACAAACCATGACCAGGGAAGGGCCATGAAGAGAACCAGTTTGTGCAGTACTGTTGCACTGAGTTGCAGGGTGGACTGCCATCCAAAGGCAAGGTCACTGGTGCTGATTTTGAAAAGAGTCGCTCCGAGTAATCCCGTATTAAAAAAGAGGGCCAGGATTTGCGAAAGGGTAAAGAGCGGCCAGAAAAAAAGTGAACCGTATATATGATTGTGTGATTTGATCAATCCCATGGCATGTTTTATGCTGTTCATTTTTGTGGTGGAAATATCTTTATTCCATTGCCTGTAGGATTTTTGAGCAAGTTTACTGAGAAGTTTGCCAAAAAAAAGAGAGTAGAAAGTGGGAAAAGGGGCTCTTCCAACCATTCGTCGCAGCGCAAAAGAGGCTCCCATGAGAAAAGTGAGAAAAATCTGTGAAAAAATAAAAATTATCAGGAATTGAAAGACATTGACAGGCGTAGTTCCTGAGTAGGAAAAAAAAGATAATCCGGCCACAATGCCAAACAGACTCCCTCCGATTGTGCATAATCCTTTTAACAGTGAAAGGGTGTCCTGGAAAATTTCTCCGGGACTTTTGTCTTCGCTGCCGGGAAATTCTCTTTCTATACGCTCTTTAAGCCACAGACTGATTAATTCACGGTTATCGGCAAGGTTGGTGGTGGTTTGTTCGGTTTTTTTAAAAAATATATCTCTGTCTCGTTCACGCAGGAGCTCGGGTGAGTCATTTGCATCCTTGTGAAAAAAATATTCAAGATCAATACAATCTTTGTAGCGCCATTTTTGTTTCATGGCGTCATTATACCAGAACCAGGAGAAATCAGTGCTAAAAAGGAGGGGAACTGCTGAAGGAGACATTTTTTCCATTTATCGGATGAAAAAACTGCAAAGAGGTGGCGTGCAGCATCATCTGATCACCATCATTCCCTGTGCCGTACAGGCTGTCACCAACAATTGGAGTGTCAAGCCCGAGGGGGTGGGCTGAATGCAGACGAAGCTGATGGGTTCTACCCGTGAGAGGGATGAATTCAACTCGGGTTCTTCCGGATTCAATTTTAAGATTTTTCCAGTGTGTAATCCCTGTTTTTCCATGGAGAGGGTCATATATCTGTAGTGGGCGATTGTCTGAGTCCAGACGAAAAGCGAGGTGTATCTCTCCTTTTTTCCCATCGATCACTCCATCCAGGAGGGCTTGATACTGTTTTTGGACCTGATGCTTTTCAAACTGCATAGAGAGTTTTCTGTGGGTTTCAACAGTTCTCGCAAAAACCATCAGTCCTGAAGTGTACATGTCAAGCCTGTGTACTGCCGGCTGTTGTATCATATCGGGGAAAATATTTTTTAATCTCTTTGAAATGCAATCCTGTTTGTCAGCACCTCGCCCTGGCACGGAGAGAAGCCCGCCTGGTTTATTGATGATGACTAGATCTTCATCATAATGGACAATTTCAAGTCGCAGTGTATTTGTTATCATGGTGATCAAGTCCACAGAGCATAAAACCCAGTATAGGTCCACATTTTTCTTTACATGAAGAGTAGAAGGAGCCATGCTGGCGACTTGCAGATCTATTTTTACGTCCCCAGTAAAATTCAGCCAGTGCCAGGGGGGTAAGATTGTTTTTCGCTGCATGGTTAAGTAGTTTTGGGGCGCAGCAGTCTCCGGTACCCGTGGGAATGCCATGAGGGCCAGTATAGCTCTGGTAGAGCGTGGTAGTCTCTCCGCGAAAATTTGTCAATCGGTAAAGGCTGTGGATATCCCGCATAAGTTCTTGAGAGAGCTTTCGCCGTTTTTCCCTCAGTAGAAGCCATTTATCTGAGTGAGGGAGAGACTGCTCAATTTCAATGGTGATTGTTTTGATCTGTTTTTCTACTCCATAATTTATTCTGGAAAAATCATCGATATCAAAAAGGGGGGGTACCCAACCCCGGACCTCCCATCTACCATTATACTGCCCGGAAAAGGCACGGAGTAAGAGCGTTGCACCATCCGGCTGCATACAGTGCATCACACCAAACATCTTTCCTCTTGCAGGTCCCAAAAGGTATTTTGTCTTTAACTGGTCATCAGGTGCAGCACCGAATAAGTTAATGGTGTTCTGTGTTTCAAGCTGCTCTATTAAGGTAAGGCAGTGTTCGATTGCCTTTCTGCTCCCTAACCTGTGTGTCGTTTTGCAGCTTCTGCAATATCCTCTGCTCTCTGTCTGTGGAGAATCATATGCACGAGTGATGAGGGTTGCCTGGGACATTGTAATGACCGGGGTGCTTGTTCAAATAACAAGCGGTTTTTTCAGAATTCGGCTAAGAGTAGGCGTTAAATAATCAACACTGTAAAGAAAAAAAATTATAATGGAAAGCATGGAAAATAAAACAAAGAAAAAAAAACTGGCTTTTGATGATCTCGGACCTGATCGAATCCTGGGACTTGTGGAAGATGGACTTGGTATTCGTTGTACAAATCTCTTCAGACCCCTGAATAGTTATATTAACAGAGTTTATGAACTTGAACAGGAAGATGGTACCGGGTTGATAGCAAAGCTTTATCGTCCCGGGCGGTGGTCAAAGGCCGGTATCCTGGATGAACACAGTTTTCTGCTTGATCTTGCTGAGCAGGAAGTGCCGGTGATCGCCCCTCTTCGGTTTCAGGACGGTACAACGCTGGCTGCTTCCGACCCTTTCTTTTTTGCTGTTTTCCCTAAATGTGGCGGTCGCAGTTTTGATGAATACGATGATGAACAGTGGCTTCAACTTGGTAGATTGCTTGGCAGAGTGCATAGTATAGGAGAGACAGAGAAAGCCGGGCATAGAATTTGTATGAGTCCTGGAGATTCTACATCCAGACATTTGCACTACCTGATGGCGGCGTCATGTGTTCCTGCTGAATTGAAACCTCAATTAAAGATAGCAGTCGAACGGATCATTGATGAGATAGCACCACTGTTTAATTCTGTGGAGCAGATTCGTATCCACGGAGACTGTCATTTCTCCAATATGATATATCGCCCTGGCGAATCTTTTTTTATAATTGATTTTGACGATATGGCTATGGGGCCACCGGTACAGGATGTCTGGATGCTGCTCCCCGGAGGGCTCGACAAGTCGTTCATTGAAATGGACTTCTTTTTAGAAGGATATGAAACCTTCAGGCGTTTTGACCGGCGGACTCTACGATTGATTGAACCTCTTCGTGCCATGCGCTTCATCCATTATATGGCCTGGTGTGCGCATCAGGTTGAAGAGGATGGGGGAACCAGGGCAATAGATGGTTTTGGTTCCCGGGAATACTGGCAGAACGAAATCGGGGATCTCGAGGACCAGCTGGTACGAATCAGGAAAGAGAGTTTGATGGAAAACCCTCTAATGATATAATATTATTCCAATTTATCTTCAAGAAATTTATATGCTATATAATATTTTAAAATATTACTGACATACTGTACAGTTTCCCTGCCTATACGTTTTGCTGCAATCAGTTCTACATTGTTAAACCAGACATTTGGATCCAATCCTTTTTTCTCAGCCTCAGCTCTCAACTTGGCTACTCTTGCCGGGCCGGCATTGTAGGCGGCAAAGGTAAAAAAAGCGCTGTTCAGTGAGTCCAGCCCATCCTTAACCGGGAAATATCTGTCGGCCATAAAGCGGAGGTATTTGGCTCCTGCTTTAATATTTGGCTCGATTTTTTTGATATTCGGTATGCCGACATTTTTATCATTGGCGGTAGACGGCAGCATCTGCATGACACCAACGGCTCCAGCATTGCTTTTGACATTCTGGTCGAGTCGAGACTCCTGATATCCCAGTGCCGCCAGCATCAGGTGGTCAGAATCATATTCTTTGCCATATTTTTTGAAGAGTTTGACAGTGGTTTTAAATTTTTTTAATTCTTTTCCCTGGGCTGAGTTTTTAATGTATTTGCTGTCTTTCAGGTAGCGGTTGAAACCGATATTTCCCGTCAAGGTTCCTTTCTTGTTTGTTTTCACAAATTGATTGACCACAGCAGCTAATTTTGGGGAGTTTTTTCGAAAGGCCCAGGCGATTTGTCCGCCAGAGTTTACAGTAGCTTTTTCATGAAGCTTGATGTTTGTGAAAATTTTTTCCCAGAAGTATCCTTTGTGGCTGTCAATGATAATTGCCGGGATAAGATCGGCATTCACCATTTCCAGCAGGTCGGCATCTTCAAGATGTTCATTGGCAATCACAATCTTTACGGCGGGTTTGCCAACAGAGGTGAGCAGCTGGTTAAGATTTTGCAGACTTTCGTAATAGCTGCTGGACTTTCGGACATGTATCTCTTTTCCCCCAAGATCAAAGGGGAGAGTTATTGG
>JAOZLO010000286.1 GCA_029934775.1 Desulfocapsaceae bacterium | reverse complement strand
GCTACAGTGCTATTACCTCTAAGGAAAAAGCTAAGTCTATGGGGATAAGAGAATTTGCATTGAAGCCACTTTCGAAGAAGAATATTGCTAAGTTGATCCGAAAAGTTCTGGATGTCACTTGATGTGATAATCTTAAAAAAAGTACGTCGTCTTTCCAGCCTACGTCTTTTTTGAATAAATTTTATGACCGAAACTTCCACCGAAATAGATGGTATTTTTTGTAGCCTACTGATGTCGGTCTTTATGATTGCCAGATCGAAGATCTGGATTTCTAGAACTTCCCTCAACTTTAACCTGCTACATAACTACTGTAAATGTAATCAATAAGGTGCCTCAAAAACCTAACATCGCAAAAAAGGTATTTTAAACTTTTACGAAACCCATATTTTCCAGAATGGCCTAACGCAAGAATCATACCTTCAAGGAGAAGATGCTTCCAGACTATCAAGATTTTCCGGTGCCTATAAATAGTCAGAGAGACATAAGGATCTAGCCCATTTTCTTCTAAAAAACTGATTGTCAATCGGACAGTAACTATTGGTTTAGAATTTTTTTCACTCATTAACATTCTGAATTGCTGCGCAATTGTGAGGATGCAAGTATTTTTTGTAAATGATTCGCCCCTGGCACTAGACGACCGGTCTATTAGGCATTACTCTTTGTCCCATGAAGAAAGATACCAAAGAAACGCGTCAGCACATTTTAGACACCGGCTACAAGCTCATTGTCAGCAAAGGATTCTCTAGTGTGGGGTTAGCAGAAATCCTTCAATCTGCTGGCGTACCTAAAGGCTCTTTTTATTACTATTTTAAATCTAAAGAGCAGTTTGGCGAAGAAATTATCAGAAGTTATTTCAAAGAATATCTTGTGGCTCTCGAAGATATTTTTCAACCGCGGGAAAGTTCTGCATACAATCGTCTAATGGGATACTGGCAACGCTGGATCGAAACTCAATCCGATGAGTGTGTTGACCAAAAGTGTCTGGTTGTAAAATTAAGTGCTGAAGTGGCAGATCTTTCCGAACCGATGCGTCTCGCGTTGCTCGATGGATCTTCTTTGGTCGTAGAACGAATAGCAAAATGCATTAGTGAAGGCATTGATGATGGGTCAATAGCAAAGATTAATGCAAGTATTACTGCGGAGCTGCTCTATAACATGTGGCTTGGAGCAACTCTGATGAGCAAACTGCAGCGTAAGGCTGGTGGCCTGCACCAAGCGATGCAAACAACTACGTCAATTTTAACCAGTGGTACTGTAGTGTAAGCCATAGATCCCGGCATTTTCCTGGTGGATTAACTTAGTAAAACTCGCTAGACGACTGGTTGACTATGCCAAGACACACACAATGTGTCTCACCAATTTAGCTCATTCAAAATGAGCACTTTATGGAAAGGTAAAAATAGTATGGGACAAAATAAAAATATAAATCGCAGTATTGTACTTACTTCACGCCCGAAAGGCGCTCCTACAAAAGACAATTTTCGGTTAGAAGAGGTCTCAACACCAGTGCCGGGGGAAGGTGAGGTATTGTTACGGAGCATCTATCTATCGCTTGATCCTTATATGCGTGGCCGGATGAGCGACGCTCCATCTTACGCTCCCCCTGTGGATATCGATGCTGTAATGGTTGGTGCCACCGTTTGTCAAATTGAAGATTCCAACAATCTTGATTTTGAAATAGGCGAGTGGGTTCTGGGCTACAGCGGTTGGCAGCTCTATGCAGTATCAGATGGTTCTGATTTAACCAAGTTGGGTAAAAATCCTGAAAACCCATCATTTGCTCTGGGAATTTTGGGAATGCCCGGATTTACAGCCTATATGGGGTTGCTAGACATTGGCAAACCAAAGCCAGGTGACACCTTGGTTGTTGCTGCTGCAACGGGCCCGGTTGGTGCAACCGTAGGGCAGATTGGAAAAATAAAAGGCTGTCGTGTGGTTGGCGTTGCAGGTGGGCCTGAAAAATGCAGCTATGCCAAGGAAACTCTTGGGTTTGATGAGTGTCTCGATCACAAAGACCCTGATTTTGCAGATCTGCTGAGACAGGCCTGCCCCGATGGCATTGACATCTACTACGAGAATGTTGGCGGAAAAGTATTTGATGGTGTTTTACCATTACTGAATGTTGGTGCAAGGATTCCGGTATGTGGCCTTGTCTCAAGATATAATGCAACTAAACTTCCAGATGGACCTGATCGTTTATCAGTTCTCATGGGCACAATTTTAGTCAAACGCATCAAAGTGCAGGGTTTTATCATCTTTGACGACTATGGACATCGTTACGATGAATTCGCACAGGACATGACAGAAATGCTGAAAACCGGAAAAATCCATTACCGGGAGCAGATTATTGAAGGACTGGAGAGCGCCCCGGAAGCATTTATAGGCATGTTGGAAGGCCAAAATTTTGGAAAACTTGTCATAAAAGTTAATGACGAACAATAATAATTACTATTTCAGGGTGAATTTATGAATATTTTAATAGTCCTTACATCACACGACAAACTCGGGAAAACAGGCCTAAAGACCGGCTTCTGGTTAGAAGAATTTGCGTCACCATACTACGTCTTTAAAGACCAGGGTTTTGAAGTTACCTTAGCTTCTCCGCAAGGTGGCCAGCCCCCGCTGGATCCTAAGAGCGATGAACCTGATTTCCAGACGGAGGCCACAGCTCGTTTTCGAAAAGACGAACTGGCTCAACAGGCTCTTGCCAAGACCCAGCGTTTAGATTCGTTCAACACATCAAGTTATGATGCTGTTTTTTACCCTGGTGGCCATGGGCCTCTTTGGGATCTCGCCGAAGATAAACACTCAATTTCATTGATTGAAGATTTTTATCGAGAAGGAAAGCCAGTAGGGCTCGTCTGTCACGCTCCAGGAGTTTTGCGCCAAGCCCAAAATGTAGATGGAGAGCCTCTGGTAAAAGGGCAAAAGGTGACAGGTTTTAGCAACACCGAAGAAGAGGCTGTTGGTCTAACAGAGGTCGTGCCCTTTTTAGTAGAAGATATGCTGAAAGTAAATGAAGGCTTGTATCGCAAAGGCGAGGATTGGGGCAGTTATGTTGAGGTGGACAAAAACCTTGTAACTGGACAAAATCCAGCATCTTCTGAAGCGGCAGCGTTAAGTATTGTTAAGATCCTGAAAAGCTAACCTGATATCACAAAATAAAGATAACTCAACCTATATGAGGATAAAGAATATGATAAAAGCATATGCAGTCCATGAGCCCCAGGGGGAACTTAAACCGTTTGAATATGACCCCGGGCTGTTGAAGGATAGTGAGGTCGAAATCGATGTAGAGTTTTGTGGAATTTGCCATAGCGATTTATCAATGATTGATAATGAATGGGGCATTACCCAGTATCCTCTTGTGCCGGGCCACGAGGTCGTCGGGATCATATCGTCTGCAGGAGCCAAAGTAACCCACCTCAAGGTTGGGGACGTTGTCGGTTTAGGTTGGCATTCCGATTATTGCATGACCTGTGACTCTTGCCTCTCTGGCGATCATAATTTGTGCTCTACTGCGGTACCAACAATTGTTGCTCGCCATGGAGGTTTTGCAGATAAAGTACGCGCCAGTGCAATAAGTGTTGTGAAGCTCCCCGACACAATCGACAAGGAAAGTGCTGGGCCTCTTTTTTGTGGTGGAATTACCGTCTTCAACCCACTTATTCAGTTTGGAATTAAGCCAACGGATAAGGTCGGAGTGATCGGAATTGGCGGACTGGGGCACATGGCGCTGCAGTTTCTAAGTGCCTGGGGCTGCGAGGTTACAGCCTTTACCTCAAGTGAAGAAAAGAAAAAAGAGGTTCTGGAATTAGGTGCTCATAAGGCAATTAATTCTCGTGAGCTCTCTGAAATTGAAGCGGCTGCAGGCCAATTCGATTTTCTCTTATCAACTGTCAATGTAAAGCTTGATTGGAATACGTATCTCGGAACCCTGCGGGCAAAAGGGCGACTGCATTTTGTCGGTGCAACTCTGGAACCGCTTGATATTGGTGTGTTCCCTCTGCTTATGGGACAAAGATCCGTCTCAGCTTCTCCCGTTGGCAGTCCAGGCAATATAGTGAAGATGCTAGAATTTGCCGCCCAGCATAACATTACCCCCGTTATAGAGAAGTATAGTTTTAATAATATCAACGAGGCAATAGCACGTTTAAGAAGCGGCAAGGCACATTTTCGCATCGTGCTTTGTCGATAATAATTATTGTAAAAGTTGAATTTTATCAGAATTGTAAAAAATGCTTTTGTGAAAGGGCCCGCAGTATCTATGTGGGCCCTTTTTATCACTCCTATTTTTGAAAGCGCTTCAGAAGGTCAATAATTCAGCTTCTGGATCAAAAAGTAATTTTCACCAGATAATATTCACTGGCAACCTTAACCATTTAAGCAAACCTGTAAGTTTATATAATTCCTAATATGGTTTAACTCGATCATACAAAAAAAATGCTATAATGGAGCATTTTTGCACTTCAAAAAATTCAATGTTATTCCCAGAATCCAGGCAGTAAATGCAGCAATATAAATAATTGATAATTCCAGATTATCAAACGAGAGTATTGCTCCATTTTCGAATTTATGGGTGACCGATAGTGCTTTCCTAGCTGA
>JAOZLO010000285.1 GCA_029934775.1 Desulfocapsaceae bacterium | reverse complement strand
AATTCGAAGGTAATACGGGTCGTCTTCCGCTTCAGTTGTAGGTGTTTCCTGTGAATGCAATCATGAAGTTGTCCTAAAAACCTAACAGCACAAAACGGTATTTCGATCTCTAGAAAGTCAAGAATAGCCTAACAGGAAAACAGCATCTTGAAATCAAAGATGGTTCCAGATTATTTTTGCTGATCATTTCTGTAAAAATGTTAGGTAACCTGCCTGATACCACGACAGTACCGGGCAATACTAGACTGAATATTCGCACTGCCAATACCAAAAGGTAGCAAAACCGACCGGGTTCAGATGTTTCCTGTGAACCCCTGGTTCCCTGGAGGCCGAATGCCTATCACATTTGGACTTGCCGCACGTCCCAGATGCTTCCAGATAATATTGATAGTATTTGTTGTCGGATATAAAATTTACAGCCCTGTAGCCGCTTCATTTATTGTATCCCATGTTTCTTGGGTATCGACAGTTGTGCTGCCTTACCCGGGAACTCGGCCTTATATGACGTTTCTGTTCGTCAGTTCACAAATTTACACTCCGGCTTCCTTCAGACCCTACCTCACGGTAGCGCCCTTGCCTTCGGTTAGTAATTTTGTTACGTTTTCAAACGTTACATGGAACACTTACAGGGGACTTTAACCCCATTAGTTCACGCCCATGCCGGGCATTTGTTTTCAATTGAATCTTTGTGGTAATAAAAATAGGTTATCTACAATGATAAAAGTTGGCGTAATAGGGTACGGCTATTCGGCTAAGACATTTCACATGCCCCTGATAAAAACATCAAAATCATTGGAATTAGCCGCAATAAGTAGTTCTCAGAAAGAAACGGTAGGGGTGAAATATCCTCACGTTTCAATTTTTGAAACTGCACAAGACTTAATAATAAGTGGAAATCTTGAGTTAGTAGTAATTACTGCACCTAATGATGTTCATTACCAATTGGCTAAGCAGTGCTTGGAAAATGGAATTAATGTTGTTCTCGAAAAACCAATGGTTACAACAAGTTTAGAAGCAGAAGAACTAGTAAATATTGCTAAAGAACGTTCTTTAATATTGTCTGTATTTCATAACAGGCGTTGGGACGGCGACTTTTTAACAGTTAAAAAGTTACTCGACAATAATCTAATCGGCGATATTCGATTTTTTGAATCTCACTTTGATCGGTTTCGCCCTACAGTTCGACAAAGGTGGAGAGAACAACCTGGGCAAGGATCAGGAATATGGTTTGATTTAGGTTCTCACTTAGTTGACCAGGCAATCAGTATTTTTGGCTCGCCCGAAGCAATAACAGCAAGATGTTTGCCGTTAAGAGAAGGTTCTAAAACGACTGACTACTTTCATGTGTTACTTCACTATAAAAACCTTGAGGTTGTTCTTCATGCAAGTTCATTTTCGGCTGCTCCAAACAATCGTTTTCGTGTCGAGGGAACCAAAGGAAGTTATGTTAAATATGGACTTGATCCTCAAGAAGAGCAATTAAAGAATGGCATTACTCCAAATCAGTCATCGTATGGTGTGGAGATTGCGGAACATTATGGAATCTTCTATTCTGACTCTTCGAGTGAACTTATTGAAACCAAGGATGGTTGTTATCATCAATATTACTCAGGAATCACTGAAGCTATACAATCAGGAGGTAGTAACCCTGTCAATCCTGAAGATATAGTAGAAGTATTAAGAATACTTGAGTTGGCTGAAAAAAGCAGTATAAATGGTGAAACATTATCAGTGTGTAAACCTGAAAACTAATCGAGTAGCCAGAGGGTTTTCTCCCCCAGCCCCACAACACGCTGCATGTGGGTCGGCACAGGACGTTTCATTAAGGTCACCGAGTCGAAGCCGGATGTGAAGACTTGAGATTGTCATATCGAAGATAGTACAATCATTTGGATGCTAATATTTTGCATTGCTACTGTTAAGGGAAGCAAGAAGTTGTCCTAAAAACCGAGCAACATAAAAAAGTGTTTTGACCTTTAGAAAATCAAAATTTCCCAGAATAACCTAACAGAAAAAGGCATTTTGAAATCCTAGATGGTTCCAGAGAATATCGGAGATGATTGAATAGCAGACGTGGCAAAAATAGGTGAGGCATGCTTGCTCACCGTACCCGCTCAAAAAGCGATAGTCTGCATCGTTGTTACCAGGTACGGCCGTGATAGCCTGTGTGGCGCCTTGTTTTTTCTTTGAAATTCATAAATCTCATCTTCGGTTCTGGGAACCGATACAAAGGCTTCGGTCAATCTCCATTGGAGATATGTTGACTTGACTCCTCTCTCTTGTGATCCCGGTATGAATACCGGCCCCCTGATATCCAGTTTAGGAGATATTAGGATTTAGAGTCCACCTGATAAACCAGTCCACCTCATTATCCTTCCCAATCTCCATGTCCAGGCAGACAATTCCAGAATTTTGGAACTTGTACACTCGACAATTTTCTGTTCCTGTGGTTAGAAATGACACGAACCGCTCCATGAAGGGCATATGACCAACCACCATCAAGTTTCCCTTAGGCTCAATAGTGGCAGCAAACCTTCGAGCATCATCCATCGGCTTGATACCGGAAATCTTTTTCATGGGAGTTTCCAAGGCTAAAACCTCATGAAATATATCGGCTGTCTGTTCAGCCCGCTTCTTGCCTGAGTGCACAATCTTCTGAACGGGAATTTTGTACCCTTTGGCAACCAGAGCAATACGGTTTGTCTTCTCCCTACCAAAATCAGAAAGCCCCTTTCCCGGGTCTATATCCTTGGATGCACTTATCCCGTGCTGAACGAGAAATAACGCCATACTACTGCCTCCAATAACAAGTTTAACATAAATGTGTTTTTAGCTTGATTGAAAATCAGACATAATCATAGGAAATATCATTACTTTTGTCTCGGTCAATCTTCAATATAGGTATGTTGACTTTTGTGACCAGAGATTCACATTAGGTTTGTAGCCGACTCGGAGGGGCTAACACGTAATTCAATAAAGGACTTCTGCACAGCTGCACCGCAATCACAGGAGCTTCCATAGCCACCAAGTGACAGTGCTTTTGCCAGGCACTGTGCGCCCTGACTAACGACAATTGCAGTTACAACTTTTTCAATGGTTGGATAGTCGCCGTCATATTCTTTTCCTCCAGAGGTTCATTATATCTAGTCTCTAGTTATTGAGGAGTTCAATCTACCATAACAGTCAATAATACAATTCCGGCTCCTTACGCTTTGCACAGTTTTCATGGAGCCACAGCCTTTTCTCCTGTAGAGGTGGGGCATCAATAGAGACCGCATCTTCCGGACAGGTTTTGATACAAGCACAGCAGAAAATACAGCGTTCTACATCCATGATAAGGGCATCATCAATCGTTATTGCCCCGGCGGGGCAGGTCGAAATACACATTCCACAATGGGTACATGCCGTTTGATTCACTTTTGGGGTAATCGGTAGTGGTCCCATGCTCTCTTTATAGGGGATGTTGCCTGGAACTTGCAAGCAAGAGAGACTACTGACATCCTGCAATTGGCTAATGTTTTTGAAAACTTTCCTGCCGAAAGAGGCTGCTGAAGCAAGATCTACACTGTCCGGCCTTCCCGGGGCAATCGGTATTTGTGAGCTGGAAAACGAATGTTCCCCTATAAAAGCAGATGCCGCCACAGGTAGAAAAGAAGCCCTTATAGCTATATCTCTCAGTTCAATCAGGGCATCCTCATATTCCCTATTGCCATAAAGCACGACAAGCACTGCCGGGGTTGTTTTGCCCTTTATTGCTTTAAGTCGCTGAACCGCAAGGGGAGCCACCCTCCCTGCATAAACAGGTACCCCTATCACAACTAGTTCTTCAGGTTTGAAGGTTCTTGCCTCAATTTTGCCCGGGTATGTCAGGTCAAGCGAATTACGTTCGACACCAGGAATTCCGGAAGCTATGGCATCCACAATTTTTTTTGATGTTTTTGTTGGTGAAAAGGAGACTCCCCATACTTTGCTGATATTCATACACACCTCGCCTATCATGAGTTATAAGAAAGATACATTGAATTAATTTCCTCTATTGCATACCAGAATCCATGGCTAAAAGTCGAAACATTTCATTTGGGGGCACTGTGGGTATCTTAAATTTCTCCCTGAAATCTCTTCACGTATTCAGAATACATAGGTGATATCTGAACTCACACCACAGTCAATCTCCAATATAGAGAAGATCCATGAGTTACCGATCCACTGACTTTTGAGACCGCACCTTCATCTCTCTTTTTTTCATCGAGATATAGAGGTCTTCCACTTTTGTTCGAGCCCAGGGGGTTCTTCTTAAAAACTTCAGACTCGATTTCACCGTCGGCTCATTGGCAAAACATTGAATTCTGATATATTTAGCCAACTTCTCCCAGCCATAATCAGCAACCAGAGCTGTCAAAATCTGCTCAAGAGTCACTCCGTGCAGTAAATGCTTTGTTTGTTTTTCACTCATGTATCAGGGTGTTACTCATTTATGGGATATAGGAGCAGATCGGTTAATGCTCTGCATCACCATTGCACCTTAAGGAAATAATAAGACGTGAGCAAGGCCAAAATTATTCCAGAAAGCCACAGCAAATGCAGCACATCAAAAAATTGATAACTTACAGAAT
>JAOZLO010000284.1 GCA_029934775.1 Desulfocapsaceae bacterium | reverse complement strand
ATTGACCCATCTGGCTACCTGTTTTATCTTCCCTTTCTGTGTAACATATATCAAATGAAATGAAAGGACCATTGGTCTACTTCCAATACCATAAAACATATATTTAAGAGAATACCATGCTTAGAAAAAGTTACTCAAAAACAGGTAAAATCTGCCGTGTTACCTTCAAGTACGATAATCCTGAAAATGCTGAAACGGCTGCACTTACCGGAAAGTTCAATAGCTGGTCAATACAGGAAAATACCATGAAAAAACTGAAAAACGGCAGTTTTTCTGTCACCCTCTCTCTACAGGCCGGAAATTCCTATCCATTCCGCTATGTACTTAACGGTAATACCTGGGTAAATGATGAGGAAGCAAACAGTTACTTGCCAAATGAATATGGAGAAGAAAATTCGGTTGTAGTTGTCTAACCAGGATATTGATGGAGGATTTGTTAAGGAAGTACTCCTAGCCCAGGAACCGCAAGATACTTCCAGAAGATATCAAATATGTAGTATCAACACACAAAGGAGCAAGTCATGAGTTCTATCCCAAAAATTAGCACTATTCTTTACTCGACAGACCTAGGTGAAAACACTCGGCCTGTCTTTAGACATGCTATCAGCCAGGCAAGAAAAAATGAAGCCCATATTGTGATGGTTCATGTTGTAGAACCCTTAAGTGAGGCAGCAATATCAGTAATTAATACATTTCTTTCACACGACGATACTGAAAAAGCGCATAAGAACACCATAAAAGACGTTCTTGAAGTTATGCAGAAAAGGCTAGAAGCATTTTGTTCAGATGAGCTCGATGCTGCAAACGTAAATAGCAGCAGGGTAAAGGAAATCCTCGTTGTAGGAGGGCATCCCAGTGAGCAAATATTGAGAGTTGCGAAGGAGCGAAATGCGGATATGATTGTTATGGGCCGTTCTACTCGGTCATTACTCGGTAATACAATTATGGGCTCTACTGTACGTCGAGTAACTAAGCACGCACCCGTACCTGTGCTTGTTGTTCCTAACGATTGATCGTTTTTTTGCTCTGAATTACTCTTTCCATATTGTGAGGGACACATATGCTCCATGAAAATATGCATAAATCTGGAGAGACAATACCGATTAATTGTTGATGGTGCTTATTTAGTTTCCATCCGGAAACGAGATATTTTATTTTAAATCGAGGCGCTCGAAAAATTTAATTACAGGCATATAGTTGATATTCTGAGGATTAGATTTTGAGAGCAACAAAAAGTTAGGATAAAAAGGCCATTTATGGGCAGACACTATCCAACAGTGCGGCAATCAATTTACACAACCCGGGTATATATCTTCTTCTGTATCCAGAACTTTGCTGAACAAAAAGTTCGGTGTTACAACCGGGGGTCAATATTGCCGGGACCGCCACAGTCCGGCGTGTAGCATGTGATATTGCGGAAATCGCATTTTTCATTACACTCTGGGCAGACATCCGGCGGAGTGGTAACCCGCTGCCGCTGATTTGCGTTTAGCGTTGCATACCAGTCAAAAATTCTTGTTCATACCCAACAGTGAACACACTTGAAGTGTTATTACAAATGACGAGAAAATGTTTGTTGTTTTTATCGAAAGGGCAGATGGGCATAGTACAATGTTCAAATCCGAATTTCGTATAGAAGTTGGGATTGCCCAGAACGAAGAGTGTTTTCTCTTTAATTACAACTTGTCGTAAAGAAAAGCGGAGCAGCTCAGATCCTATTCCCTGGTTCTGCATTTGTGGGGCTACTGCCAGTGGTGCCAGGTGCAGCCCGCACACCTCTTTTCCGCAAAAAGCATTGGAGTAGGCGATGTACGCTATAGCTTTGTTCCGGTGAATGTATATTCATTCGTGCAGGTCTTTCCCGTTTTCATGGAGGTTCTCAAACAATATGGTTTCATAATTGCTATCAGGAAAGGCTTTCCGCAGCAGTGCTGAAGCCTTGGGGTATTCTTCGGGGGTGAGTTTGCGTATTTTCATGAGAGTAAGTTTCCTTTTCCCCGCAACAACCGCTACCCAGGCAAGTAGTCCTCCCGCACCGGTGAAAACACCTCGACCAGTACAGAGTCCTGCAGTGCCTCTGCTCCGTGTTCTTTATCGCCTGCGATACACCAGCTGTCACCAGGGTTGCATATAGTCTCTTCTGAACCTGCTATGAATTTTACCTTCCCGGAAACAAGGTACCCTGCCTGTTCATGGGGATGGCTATGCAGCGATACAATACTGCCTTTTTTCAACCTGAACTCCGACATCAGGGTCTTTTCACCATAGACCAGGGTCTTCCTTTCTATCCCTTCCAGGGGGATGGAATAGCCGTTCTTGCTGCTTTTGTTAAACATGTTTGCCTCACTCTGTAATTATTCTACGTCATCTTGGTGGAGGGTGACTTTTTTAAAATCTACTTACATAGTGCTTACACACAAGCGAAAACCCAAAAAGGACCTACAACAGTTACGCTGTAAGCCCTTGAATTTACTGGTGGCGACGCAGGGAATTGATCTTCATTGTCAACATTATGATTTTACTCAATATAATACCAGGAGGACTACACAAATACCGTCATAAATACCGTCGCAATCTTTACCCTACATCAGAGCATTCAATACCTAATTGACGGTCTGCTCTCAACCTTACAGCACCTCTCTCTCAGACATAAGAACAACTCCAACCACAACATATCATACCGAAATACTCCCTTAACAACCAGTAAATACCTTGCAACGCACTCACCTCTTGAGTACCTATAAACTTTTGTGAAACTAATGTTGTGATCAAACAGGCTCAATACGGCTAAATTTTATAGCTCTTCCACTCAACAGGATAATTACTGACATTGAAGTCGCCGAAAATTTCATTTCTGTCCCACTATGAGCAACTTCCGAAAAAGACCAGGAGAAAAATAAGCAGTGTCATAGTTAACAAAACATGTTAATAATTTTAATTGAAAAATGATATAATGGTCATATATTTTAAGACAAAGAAACTCCAAAAGTTGTGCAGCAAAAGGGCTGAAGCCATCAAGAGACTCGGTCTTAAGCGTGGTCACAAGCTCCAGCAACGAATGATGGAACTGCAGGCCGCAGAGACCCTGGAAGACATTTCCCGAGTACCACCAGCACGTTGCCACGAGTTGACCGGTAACCTTCAAGGACAGCTTACAATGGATCTCGACCACCCCTACCGCCTCCTTTTTATCGCTGCTAACGATCCACTCCCAGAGCGGGAAGAAGGAGGATTAGACTGGTCGGAGGTGACTGAAGTTGAAATCATCGGGATTGTTGACACACACTAAAGAGGAGGGAGGCAATGATAAAGGCGACCAAGAAATATACTTTTGAACCCGATTACGCGATTGCTCCAGGAGAAACCTTACGAGAAACCATGGAAGCGCTGGACATGAGCCAGAAGGAGCTTGCCACTCGCACCGGGCTCACTCAACAGACATTGATTCGAATTTTCAAAGGTGAGCAGCCCATCTCCTACGAGACCGCCAATCTTCTTGAACTGACTGTGGGTGTCCCCGCCTCCATGTGGAATAACTTGGAAGCTCAATACCGCGAACAGCTTGCCAAAATCAATGAACGCGAAAGACTGAAAGCCGATCTGGACTGGCTAAAGGAGATACCAGTTGTAGAACTAATGAAACGATCAGTCCTACCCAAACTAACGGATAAAGTTGAGCGGTTACGCTCTGTCCTTGCCTTTTTTGGTGTTTCAAGTGTCGAAGCATGGCATGAAATCTGGGATACTCCTGCTGTTGCAGCAAGGCGGTCCCACTGCTTTGAAAGCTGCACCGGGCCAGCCTCGTCCTGGATTCGCATGGGCGAAATTGAAGCCCACAAAATTGATTGTAATGAATACTCAAAGAAGAAATTTAAGGCCGCAGTCCACAAAATCAGGAACCTCACTATGCTGGAAGCAGAGGTCTTTGCAGAAAGAATGCAAACCATTTGTGCCGAGGCTGGTGTCGCCCTGGCTTTTGTCCCGGAGATGAAAAAGGTACCCTGGTTTGGTGCAACCAAGTGGGTCTCCCCCAATAAAGCCATGATCATCCTCAACCTGCGGGGTAAAACCGACGATCTCTTCTGGTTTGCCTTCTTTCACGAAGCAAGTCATGTACTCCATGATGGCAAGAAACATCTCTTCATTAACAATGGTAAGCTCAAACAAAATGATCCTAATGAAATCCGCGCCAATGAGTTTGCTGCGGATTTCCTCATCCCCAGACGGTACAATGACGAAATTATGACTGCCACCTCAAAAAAGAAGATCAAAGCCATTGCTCAAAATCTTGGCATAACCCCCGGTATTGTCGTTGGCCGTTATCAGTATCTCACCAAGAGGTGGCACAATCATAATGACCTAAAGAGAAGATTCGAGTGGGCCTGAAATACTACGATATTCTTGGCCTACTTTTTACCACACCAAGACTCCAGGACAAACAACCTAACGGGAGCATAAGATATCAGTAGCGAAATTTTAGCTGAGGTGATCGATCCGACCCAACTAAAGAGGATTGAAGCCGTACATCGAGGTTTTTTATATCAACATCTTTATACGGTCGGTTGCATGATCAAACTTGCCTCTCTAGAGCGAGGCCAGGTTGCCGTTGAGCGAGATG
>JAOZLO010000029.1 GCA_029934775.1 Desulfocapsaceae bacterium | reverse complement strand
TTATCTATCTCGGCTATCATCTCATCAACAACGGCTTTTGATATTTTGGGTACAGGGCGACCCGGTTCGATAAGCTGGGCAATCAGTGCTTCAACTCCTCGTTTAGTCAGATCATAGGCTTCATCAGCGGGTTGAAGTTTGGTGGCATTAACCACCTCATCAAGTATCGAAAATTCTTCCGCTGTCTCAACTGCTTCATCAAGTGTCTTTTTTTGTTCGTCCGCCATAAACTCACCTCTCCTCTACCCTTTATTTTCATCAACCCCAAGTTCTTTAAGCAGTTTTTCCCGAGCCTCTTCATCCTTAACAAGTTCTTGGATTTTCTTTCTGAAATCCGGTACATTACTGAGCGGACCTTTGAGTGAGCCAAGAGCTTTTCGTAGTTCAAGAAGTTTTTTGAGCTCCGGTGTCTGCTCTGCCACAGCTTCCGGACCAAAATCCTTAAGTGACCCAAATCTCAAATTAACACCCATTTCATCCTCAGGATCCTCTGACAGTTTATTTGGAACAGTTATCGATAAATCAAGCTCCTGTCCTTTCAACACCTCATTAAAATTATCTTTGTCAATATTAATAGGTTCTCTGTCCTCAAGCATCCGCTCGTCAATTTTACCAGTAAAATCTCCGATTACCAGCAACTTCAGAGGAAGTTCTACCTCTTCCTGGGCGTCACCTGTCGCTGGTCGATAGACAATATTAACCCGTTCTTTCGGTGCAACTGATGCTTCTTTCGCCATATCTTCCTCCTTTATTTTTAATTGCTCTCTTTATAAAAATCTTATTTTTCAAGTTGCATCGCCTCTACAGGATCAAGCTTTGCAATCCGTGCAAAGATCTCATCAGCTCTCTCCCTGGTCAATTTATTTTTTTTATATCCCACCCAGACAATTCGAAGAGCATATGTTGCAAGTTCAGGGTCCCATTGTTCAATTTTATAGGTTTCAAGATCCCGGACAATCTCCTGCATATGCGGCAATGCCAGCTTTACATGATGATAATTTATCAACAACTGGGAAAGACCCAGCCGCCAGAGTAAACGTTCATGCCGATTTGGACTTCGCCGCATCTCAACACTTAATAAGTTTACAGCCTCGGATACCTTTTTAGCGCCCGCCAGGCTCTGAGCCCGCGCCAGGATGCCATCCATATATTCAGTGAACTGACCTGCCTGGGAAGCAGGAGTCTGCATTGCCACTGAAGAACCGGGCTTGATGTCCTCAACCCATTGCTTTGTTTCAGCGTCAGCCAAAGGTGAACCATCGGCAAATGTCAGTTTTTCAAGACCCGGCAAGCGAGTGAGCAGAGAAGCAGTCTCCTGGCATACCGCGTCATGGGCCTCCTTATACCCAGATCCCAACCGATTAAGGCATTCGGCACTTAATCGGTTTAGATCAAGCCATAATAATGCTCCGTTCAGTTTGCTTTCTGACTCTTTTAACAATTCCTGCCATTTTTCCTGGGACCGCAGGTCTTGAATTTTTTTTCTGATCTCTTCAAATTCACTGGGGGGAGGTACCAGAGTCTGACCATCAGTTGCCGGTGGTAAGTCTTGAATCATAGTCCATCCTGCAATCCTTCTGCAACGGTATCCTCGTGGATTAGACAAATCTTTATGAAAATAAAAATCTGCCGCCTGCCTGACCGTATGAAAAGCACTCCTTACAATCTTTTCCATTTCAACAGCTGAGACGCTATCAGCTGCTGAAACAACCGGGACGGGAGTAACTCGAACAGTTTCTACCAGCGGTTGAACTGTTTTTTTCTCTACAATTTCTTCCGCTCCTGCCAGTTGTTCTCTATTCCCAGCAATAACAGGAGGAGGGTTTTCGGAGGCAACCCTTTCTGCAATGGGAAGTCCTTCAATAATCCGTTCCAACGGTCTCAGCAGCGGAGCATCCTCAATATAATCCTGAAGCAAAGAATCAATCTTCTGTACCTCGTCATGCAGGCGCATAATAAAGTCAGCATCTACAGGATCCACCTGCAAATCTTCAAAGGCTGATTCACATTTTTCGAGCAACCAGATAATTGCCGCAATACGACCCCGCATTCTCTTTCTAGTGGGAAAGAGAGACTCCCAGTAGATTTCAAGCAAGCCAGCAAAAACAGTAAGGCCAGCGGCCAGTCCTTCCAGTTTATTAACACGTATTTCTGCAATTGCAAAATAACCGGCCACAAGCAGATCTTTACTTTTTGTCTTGAGAATGACTGATGAAAGCGACCTCACTTTGGTCCAGTCAACCGCTGATGCGGCCGAAGGCAGAGAAAGTTTATCAATTTCAGCCTGAAGCAGTTCGAACTCAGGTTCATAGCGAACATCTATCCCGGCGGGTTGAGTTTCACTGATCGGTTCTAATTCAAGATAACTGTGCGCCATTTTTATACTACTCCTCACGACAAGGACACCATAACCTTAATCCCAGCAGATCGTTATATCACGCGGCACTTCGGGAAGCTGTTCCTCCCACTTCATTTTTATCTGGGCGGTACGAGCCATCTGCTTTGCCTTCCAGGCCTTTTTTAAGGCTGCATTTTCAAGTTCTTCAGCTTTTCGTTTATTTTCAAGTGACATCAAAATCTCTGCCATATTCGGTTTATCGTCTTTTCCTTCCAACTGCTCTTTTTCGGCAAGTGCTTTTTTTCTCGCCTCCAGTTGATCCATCACTGCAATCAGTGGATCTCCACCTCTGGAAGCTTTAAATTTTACTGTGATTGTACGAACATTCAGCCGTTTCAACTGTTTTTGCTTAGCACCGAAATCATTTGGTGTATAGGTTACAGCACCGGACTGATAGTCCTTTACAAAACGGGCAAAAGAGTATTGGTCTTCATATTTTTTTTTAAGTACCAGACTACCTATTTCGATATTCAGAGAAAGCGCCTGACAGTCTTTGGGTTTCCAGCTAAAATTCTGCCGAACCGGATATTGCAGATTAACAAGCCTGGTTACCTCGGCACCACATATCAGCTCAAGACTCACGGCATGGGGTATCATTTTAGCCCCTTTGTTTACACTTGTCGGGCTGGCAGTGAGCAGAACATTATAATTCTGCTTAAGCTCAGGCTCTGGTGGTATAGGATTTTCCAGCTGTTTTTTCTCTTGCATTTTTGGGGCCGGGAGAGGAGCTTCACTCATCCTGAGGTCAGGTTGATACCGTGCGAAATGAACGCCATCTGTTAAAAATTTCAGAAACTCTTTTCTGAAAGGAAGCATACGTCCCAAAGCTTCACGGGGATAAAATCCCTGCTCCAGATTCCTGCCTAGAAATGGCGCTGCAACACCTTTTACGAACTGAAGAGCAAGCCCGTCTGCCCCGAAGAACTGATTATTCAACTCTGTTTTGTCTCTGATATCCTGTACTTCGACAAGAACATTCTCCTCCCATAAAGAATTCAGCTTACAGGCCGCTTCCAGGTAGGCATAATCTCGCAGAAAGGTAAGAGGCCCTGCAATCAATTTCCACACGACCTGTGTTTTTTTTGCAGCACCCGCCTCCGACAGTTCATTACGCAATTTAATCAGGTTTCGCTGAGCAACGTACATCGGCGCCTCAGATACTGCTGGATCCTCTTTGAAAATATCGGTGGCCATCTGAAATGAGACTTTTCTTGATGAAGTTGCAAGAACTAATTCTGATAAGGACTTTTGATAGTCATTAAAAAATACTCCACCAATCATCTGCGACTCAAGAATCTTACCGGCACCAGCTGCTCCAAATCCTTTTTCCAGTTTACTTATTGTTGCTTTCCCTTTCTTTGTAACCTTGGCAAGCATCGATTTTTTTTCCTGAATTGCCTTCTCATTAGTCGCCTCGTTCCATATTTTTTCAAACAACCTGATCAGACTAATCCATTCTTCGTTCTGAGTATCTTCAAGTACACTCAATTCTTCATTCATGCGCTTTAATAATGCAAAATAAGGTCCCTTATCAGTTGCCATTACAGAAGCACTTTGTTGCCACGCCTCCCTGTCCTGGAGATAATATTCCGCCTGAGGAAATTTTCTGGCAAAATCATACCAGATCTGCATATAAGCCCTTGAATACCATTTGTTAAATCTGGCCTTATTGGCAGCAATGGCCAGATGGTCAGGCAGGGCATTTTCAATCTGTTCCACCAGGGTTTCAATTGCGTCTTTCCCTTCACCTGTAAAAGCAGGCGGTATGCTGACAATATCCTGACGGTCAAGAGTCGTTCCCCAAAAATGTTCCAGGCTGAGATAGCTGAATCTTTCATCCTGATTAATCAAGGCTGCAAGCCAGGTCAGGTCAGAGTCCGGCAGGGTCAGAATATGATGAAGCTGTTTCTGCAGCAACTTTTTCTCATTTTGAAGGACTGGTTCATCGTTCTGCCACGTCAAATAATGTAGATATTGTGTTCCAATCCTTCTACTGACCTGGCTGACAAGTGCAGAATCAGCAGCAGATACAAACGGCTGAAATGAAGGCTGTGGCATCTGTTCCAAACCGGCCATTTTCTGGCCCTCAAGCCGATATCTAATCAGATTGATACGATGAGCAAGATGTACAATATACTGTCCCATATCCTCAGCCGAACTTTCCGAGGACAATTCTACAACTCCCATATCCAGCAGTTTATCAAAGTCCCGTGCGAATTCATTCTTGTATTGTGCACAATATTTCTCTTTAATTTCGGCCTCAATTTCCAGGCTTTTATAGAGCCCGAGTCGAGGGAACCACCAACTGTTGTTTGTCTGTTCAATACTACTTATACCGCTCTGGAAACGCTCCATAATGGAGGTATCTGTCAGAATTTCTCCCTGCAGCACAATCGGCTGATCAAATGCATCGGACACCGATTGTAGAGTTGTCAGATTTTTTACAAAAGAAAAGCTGAGCAGCCCGCAAACCGACAGGATAATAGTCACCCACGCGGTTAAACCGATATTTCTCGTCAACCGACTCCAGGCCAGAGCGTTTCTGGTCGGTGCATAAAGCCCTCTATCACCTGTCATCACTTTGGCAAAAAGATCGTGCAGAAAAAATCCACGATTTGTTCCCGGGAGCACGTCCTGCTGTTTGACCAATCCAAGCTTATTGAGAAAATGGGAATAGGGCGTACCTTCCTGTTTGCCGCTGCTGAAATAGATCCCTCGCAGAATAGGTGTTTCCTGGTATGGATTCTCTTTGAACGCTGCTTCCATAAAAACTTTCAGATTATGATCCAGTTGAGAAAACTCCTCTGGAAATAATAAAAGCTCCGGGCTCTGAATCAGTTTAGCGGTCTCATTGGCTGTCCCTGAACCAAACAGTAAAAGCCGCAGGTCCTTCAATTTCCCCTGTATAGATTTGATGTATTTATCGACCAGGCTGCTTGCATCTTTTGATAAATCATTGTTGAGAAATCCCATGGCCTGATCAAGGCATTTTTCAGGCAGACATTCACAAAAACGAGTCATCCCCTGAACAAGATCACATTTTGTCACCAGAACATAAACCGGAAATTTCATACCAAGAACCCGCATCAATTCATCAATGCGCTGCCGGATACTCCGGCCGTCTGCTCCAATACTCTCCTCTGAAGATTGCAGAAGTTTATCTGCTGCAATTGTCACTATCAGACCGTTTAAAGCCTGTTTTTTTCTGTACTTAACGAGGAGCGACAAAAATTTCTGCCACTCTTTTCTGTCTCGGCCTTCCTCAAGAGGTATTGCGTAGCGACCCGCCGTATCAAGTATTACAGCCTGTTCGAAAAACCACCAGTCACAATTCTTGGTCCCTGCCAGGCCAGAAACATTCTTTATCTCGGCAAAAGGTGCAGACAGCCTGGAACTTTGAATAGCGGTGGTTTTACCTGACCGGCTTTCTCCAATAATCATGTACCAGGGAAGTACATAAAGCGGGTTTCCGGATTTCCCAAGATGTGACTGGTTCAAGGTTTCAATTGCCTCTTTCCAGCGAGCCTGGAGATCCTGTTCGGCACCAAAATCTCCATCTCCCAGATTCTGCCGATACGTGTCATCCTGGGCAATCACTTCGTTAACAAAATGTTTCTCACGTCTTCGAAGAAGGATTTTACGGACCAGAACCCACATACAATACAGCCCTATATAGGCCAGAATGAAACACAAACCTACCCACCAGGACCATTTCATCCAGATTACCAGACCAAATGTAAGGAGGCCGATAATACAGAGGACTGAAACCAGGAGAATAAACTTTAACAATGTGATGAGTATCTTTTTCATTAGTGGTTTACTCCCGAAACCCTGAAATAAAAACAAGAAATCGAGTAATGTGCTGTGAAATTACAATGTTGTATATACCACTATGGCACTTATACCCCTTTGTGGGGTGTTAATGTATCGATTTGATGAGGTTCTCACCTACATTACTGAGAGAAAAACGGTAAATTACAAACAGTAAAGCAAAGAGAAGCACTGGAGCACCTGCAGCAAAAAGAGAGCCGATACTTAGAAATTTTCTTTTAACAGCAATCCCCGGACCACTTCCATCACTGTATGCATCTGGAAATAATATTTTATCTTTAATTGCATCAACGCTCTGAAAACTTCCACCAAGCAGCTTGAGATTAGAACCTTTGAGCTGATTTAAAAGAAATTCATCGCCCGGATTACAGAAACGACCCGAAAAACCAAGTGCCAGGCATATATAATACACCTCTCTGACTGCAAGCTGCCCAGGCTGCAGTTCGTTCAGTTTATCAAAAAACAACTCGCCGGCATCAACAGTCTGAAAATGAGTGCGTTGCAGTTGCTCTCCCTGCCATTTCAGTTTTTCCTGCCACTGCGAACTCAAAACAGCTTCATCTATCCAGGAAAAAACGGCAAACTGAGCAAGTTCAAAATCACTTGAAGATAACTGGTGTGATTGACAATGAGTATGGCTTTTGGCAATGAGCTCTGAGATATCTGCCTTTACCCGGTCATAACCCGGCTGCTCAGCAGGCAGCGATTTAATGAAATAACTGACATAGGCGATGAGTTCAATGAAGCAGTCAAGCAGATTCATCCTCATCTCCTTCCAACTATCATAAGTTCAGCTTTCATTTCTTTTGGAGCACTGTCCCAGAATATGGCAATATTTCGGTTTCTCTGGACTTGCTGCCATAAATCGCTTGTAATATCTATCTGATAATAGACAGATCCAAGTTTTCTCGGCAGCTCCTGCGGAGGGTTATCAAGATGGACCGATTTAACACCCGGCAAAGCGCGGGCGATTAAGATCGGCAGAGATTCACGGGCACCCATTTTCGCCATACCGGTAAAATTCTGTAATTGTTCGAGATGTTCATCCGGCGCATTAAGCACCAGGAAAAACCGGTTATTTCCTTCAAAAACGGCCGGCTGTAATTCTGTGGTGTGGTACGTACCGTCATATACCAGTTCAAAGACATATTCCGGGCCAGCTGTAATTTCATCCAGCAGACGGAGAAGAGTCTTCTGGGCAGAATAAAAACATGCAAACAGTTTTCGGTGATTATATACCGGAACAAGAGGCGAACCGTCATCCAGCTCACCCAAAACATTAACAGTCTCAGAAAAAGAAGACAGCTCACCAATTATCTGCCTCAATGTTCCATAGACTGTCCAGGGATGTACATTCGACGATTCAGTAAGATGAAAAAGAAGCGGTACATAACGATTGAGCGATCTTAATGCCAGCAGATAAACAGTATCCCTTGCTCCGAAATCTGCAGTATGTATACCCCTGACTCTCTTGTAGGCCTCCAGTTGGTGCGCTTTTGATGTCAACTGATCACGAATCTCCGTTACCAATTTGTTAAAGGACGTAACTGCAGAGATACTGAGACTTGGGGGGAAGAAGCGGTTTGAACTGACTATATCCTCTCCACTTCGGGTGAGCAGAACTATCGGTATCAGCTCGTAATCACCAAGTTGATCAACTTCTGTTTCCCAGAACAACTTTAAAACATAGTACATTCCCCGGACCTGAGCATCAGGGCCTCCCTGATGCAAATCAATGACATCGTCCGGTTCGGTAGACGTCACATATCGGGTGGTAACATCACTTACTCTTTCAAGATTTGGCAAAACGGTAACATTCTCGCCATCCGAATTCCATTTACGAATACCTATATAACAACCAAGAGGTTTTCCTCCTTCAAAAGAGCCTTCACTGAAAGAACGTGGATCGAGAAGACTGCTGCCGGGAAATGTGACAGATGTTCCATCGGGAAAAATAAACTCCCCCTGCAAAATATGGAGTGAGTGGTTGCCGAGGGAAGCCTCCTGTACCTTCATGGTGCCGACACCCCAGAAATGTGGCTGTAAAAGCGGTGCAGTTGACGTCACAAGGGACTGTACATAGCGATCGAAAAGCTGAAAGTGCTGAGGCTGCAGAAAAAGTCCCTGATGCCAAAAAAGCGGTTTTTCCATATTATCTCCCTAACCCCGGAAAATTGAATTTTCAGTAACTCTGAATTGCGGCAATCTGTTCAGAGCCGAGATTGACAATTCCTCTTACCTCTTTGGCAATGGCCGTTTTCCCATCTTTTGAAACCAGTACCGGTATATCTAGAATTCGAACAATACGTTCTTTCTGAAGTTGAGAATACCCCGCAACAAATCCTATTTTTCTGGTACCTGCCAGACGATCCATAACGAAAGTCAGATCCTGCCCGGGATGGATAATCAATCTTTTGGCATTTCTGACACTGCTGTCAAAAGATTCGCAGTCAAGAAGCTGATATATACCATCCTCATTTGAGGCTAACCGACCAAGCATCTCATCATCTCTTAATTGATAGACACAGAGCATCAAGGTGTGCGGAGCCCCCTCATACATATTAAGTATACGGCCTGCCTTGATACGGAGTGTTATCGCCTCTTTTTCAAAAAGCCACTGCGGCTTTGGCGGGGCCATTTTTTTTGAAGCACATGACGACAAAAAAACCAGGCAGACAACTACCATTAGCACACGTATTATTGTTTTAATCAAGATTTCATCTCCCTCTGTTTATCTGTTATATCGCTGCATTGCTTTTCAAATGTCCTGAGAAATTCCTCAAGGCCTCGTCCTGACTCATGCCAGCCCTGCAAAGACTCATATAGTTGTGTATAATGATCGAACGCTTCAGCTTTACGAAAAGCACCCAGTTTGATACCTCCTCCACATTTGTTGATACTTTTCTGCGGATTCAGTTCCTCTAAAACCTTATTCAAGATAAGCAGGTGTGCCTCTTTAAAAGATTCATATGACGTGAAGAATGATCTCCTTATCTGACCAATATACTCATCAAGGGGCTTATCATCACCTCGTTCATCAAGTTGTTTTCGCAACACGTGTCTGATAGTCTCGTCAAACCCGTTATCCCTGTTGAGAGTTCCATTTATAGCCTGCAGTAAATCATTCAATCCGTCGAAAATAATATCCAACGACGTACAGAGTTTCTCATGTAACTGTTTTTCAGTCACCTCACTTGCACCAACCTGCTTCCCCAGAAGAAGGGATATAAACCGCAGCAGTTGATCCCCGGCAATTGTCGATAAGAATGGTTGTGATGCAGCAGTGTCAACAAACTGTTCAGAGATGCTTTGCAAAGCAGTCAATCTCTCTGGAGCGGGAAGAGTTCCTAAAAGCTTCTCCAGGTACGCTTCGATACTGTGGAGACCAGTTTCAGCATCCTGCCTGTAAAGCGTTCGTATTTCATCAGATATCCGGGCGGCAGAGAGCATCATAAGTCAAACATCTCTTTTTACTGGTCTAAGAACAACTGTCTCGGTGAGAAAATCATCTTCATCATCGTATTGCTCTTCATCTTTTCTACCCGTGTTTTCAGTGGCCTCCTGTCTCTTTTCAACATCTCCTGGAGGTGAAACAGGATTCACTGGAATTCGAACGGTTTTTTCCAGATCTCCAGTATCGGCGGGGAGGGCCATGTCCTGTACCTGGTTTGAAGATCTTCCTAGAAGATCACTATTAATCCACTGGGGACTGTTTTCTCCCGGCGGGATAACAACTGTCTCCTCAAGCCCATCACCACTGGCAGCACTATTAATATTACCGGCATCAGTTACTGGTATCTGGTCCCTTCCGGAAGAACTTGAGGGAATTATTACCGTCTTCTCCTGATCACTCTCTTGGTCGTTTTTTCGGTTCCGGGAATGGTCAGTATGTGGATAAATGAATTCCTCAAATCCGGTTTGAGGAGTTGTCTTATCAACAAGAGGACGTTTTATATCCCGTTCCCACTTTTTTTTCACCTTTCCCAGAATATTTAAGATTTCAAGATCTTCAGAGTCAAGAACATGATCAGTTTCCACCTGAACCGGATGTTCCCCTCTCTTCTCACCTGAGTGAAAAATGGTTCTTGCAAACCAATAATCAGTCAATAATGCCACCGAAGCATCAGAAATCATGTCATGGTGACCTTGACCACTACAGGACACATTCCGAGAAATAACCATATAAAATGGGTAAAATGAGAAAAACTTAATTGCGTCAAAAGGTCCCGTCGGCGAGCCATAACAGTCTTCATGAAGAGAACAGTCAGAGCATGGAAAGCGTGTGTCTGATTCAGTTCCACTCTGGACCGACGCAAAGTCCTGTATCAGCTGTCCAGCATCTTTTGCAACTGAATTTTCCTCACCATTTACAGTTCTGGTATACCAGGGCCCACCGTGCAGCGGGGTACACGAAGGGCAATACATATAGCGCCGCAGTGAGTTTGAATAGAGAGGCAATTCAAACTCACCAAGAAGCTCATCATCATGGCACAACAGTAACATTCTACCGCAACGAAAACATGGTGGATGAAAAAACAATCCTTTTTTATTGCAGAAAAACAATGGTGCAAAAGGAAGTGATTCTCCTCCTTCTCTGAACTGTCCCGAAAACAGGATTTGACCAGGCGCAGTCTCGCCGGCATCATTTTGTCTTAACGCCTGCAGCCAGCATTTATCTATGTAACTGTTTGTAACTGCCGGGGAATGGTTACTCAAAGATGGGTAATAATCTCTCTGCGCCAGCAACATCACACTCTGCACAAAAGAACCAAAGTCCGTGCGTATTTCAGCGTTAAAACCAGCTGCCAGCAAATCGCCGGTGTAGTCAGGTATGAAAGTCCCTGTCCTTTCTCCAGGTTTACCGGACTCCACTTTTATGGCTGAAATATCGAGACATATCTTCCCCCCCTCACCACAGAGATAAGGAATAAGAGATATAGTTTGAATATTGGCGCCCACAATAATGGTCCTTGATGGAAATTATTATTTCAAACACCTATCATACAATGATTTGTTATTACACCATATATTATGCATTATTGTCAAGGTAAGTATTAACCCGCATTTTTTTGAATCACGAGACAAATGCCATTTAAATTTTTCACCTGCCGTCTCTTTATACCCCATAACCAAGTGCATATCGAGGATCCATCCTTGATGCTTTTATTGCCGGATATAATCCAGCCAGACCACCCGTTAACACTGCAGAAGTAAGAGGAATCATAATAATCTCAGAAGAATAGTAAATTGGCCAGCCGGCAATTAGAGAAATGACTTCCGAGAGGACTACCCCACCGCCTACACCGATTACCCCGCCCAGTGTTGTTAAAATTACTGACTCCATAAGGAATTGCAATACTATATGGTATGGACGTGCTCCCACAGCTCTCCTCAATCCAATCTCTCTCACCCGTTCCGAAACACCTGCCAGCATAATATTCATTATACCGATTCCGCCAATAATAAGAGAAAATCCACCAATCGAACCAAATACAATATTAAATGTCCTCTGTATTTTTTTTGACTGTGCTAACAACTCAAAAGGCACAATTGTTTCAAAATCATCAACTCCATGGTGGGCAACCTCCAGTGTTCTTTTTATAACAGCGGTTGAGATCTGCATCTGTTCCATTGAATCAAGCTCTATAATGAGTTCGGACAGTGGTACAAATTCACCTCTTTTACGTTGCTCAATAGACCCCAGCGGAATAATGATTAAATCGTTGACATTCTGAAGAGAGATTCGTGTATTCTCCGCCCCAAGGATATCCTGCTTTTGTATTACACCTACAATTTTCCATAAGTCGCCGCCAATATGGATTATCTGTCCAGGTTTTCCTTCAGCGCCCAACGCCATAGACAAAGACCATCCAAGTACACACACCCTGTTTTTGTTCACAACATCCCGATTTGAAATAAACCTCCCACTCTTCATTGACAAGCCAAGTATTCGACTGTAACCGCTCGATACCTCCAGTACCTTGGGGCTGATATTCTCGGGAAAGCTGATGAGATCAACTGCCCTTTCACGGGTAGCAGCTGTGTGTTTTATAGCTGGACAAGCTATCTTCAGTCGATCTAAATCACTGGCCTGCAAGCCTTGAGAATGATATTTTTGGGCCCTGTTGATCTGGGTTTGTGTTAAATTGTCTGACCGAACATAGATATTCTTAACACCCATCTGTTCAATCCGCCCCAAAGTTTCAACCTCCGCCCCTTTGCCTATCGCAAAAACTGCAAGCACCGTCATCACCCCGCAGACAATACCCAGTATGCTGAGGCCTGAACGCATTTTGTGAAGCATCAATGAAATCGAAGCCGTACAAATTACGTATAACAAATATCGTTTATGCTCTGCGTAAGGAGCCATTGTCAAGGATCATCTGTTTTTTTGCATAACCAGCAACTTCAGGATCATGGGTAACCAGAATTATAGTATGTCCCTGCTGATTCATACGCCGGAAAAGCCTCAGAACTTCGTTGCTGTTTTTTCGATCCAGATTACCCGTTGGTTCGTCTGCAAGAATAAGTTCGGGGTTTTGAGCAAGCACACGTGCTATTGCGACCCGCTGCATCTCACCCCCCGACAATTCAGCCGGATTATGGGACAGCCTGTCTACCAGTCCCACCTGTTGCACTGCTCTCTGAACTCTTCTCTGCACTTCTTTTTTATGTATATTGCCATACATTAACGGCAAAGAGACATTACTGGAAACATCAACACCGGGGAGGAGGTAGAACATCTGGAAGACATGGCCAATCTGGCAGGACCTGATCTCTGCCAGCCTTTTTTCATCCAGATCGGCAATTTCTTCATTGTTAAGACGATAACTCCCACTTACCGGTTTCAGCAGGCATCCTAATATATGTAAAAATGTAGATTTCCCTGAACCGGATGGCCCCATTATGGCGACAAACTCTCCCTGTTCAAGGGTAAAATCAACATTATCCAAGACCTCAATGTTGCCGGAGCTTCTCTTATAGTGGTAGCACAGATTCTGAACTTCAACAATCATGGCAAATTATCAATAATGAAAGAAAGATTATAGCACACTTTCAGGTTCAACCAGGGAAACAGACGCCCCCACTTCCAATCCTTTCTTTATCTCAACGAAATCTTCATTCTGCTGGCCAATTGTAACATAGCGCTTTTCATACATGACACTATTCCACAAATAGCAATAGTCACCACCATCATCACGGAATACTGACTGAATGGGTATTGTCGGAATGTTTCTGAGCGATGCGACATGCACTGTAATTTGAGCCGACATCCCAGGTCTGAGACGCTCGTCACCGTTATTTAAAGAAAAGACAGCCTGAAAATATTTCCCGCCCGAGACCATATTGGATTGTTTTTTGGCCAGTGCACCGACAAATGCCAAGCCGCCATCAAACCTGTCTTCCGGAAAGGCCTCAACTAAAATAGTAGCCTTCTGGCCCACTTTAATTTTAAATAAGTCCGTTTCTCTGACCCGACTTTTTATGGCCAGACTGGAAATATCGGGCAGGTACATAATCGGCTGATTGACAATGACTGTATCACCTTCTCGAGGTGTACGCATTTCACCACTCCTAAATGCCTCATAATGTATAAGTAAACCGGCCAGAGGTGCTCTTATAACTGTTTTTCCAAGTTCATTTTCAGCCTTTTTCAGAGCTGCCTTGACGGCTTTCAGCTGTCCCTTAGCCTGCTGAGATGTTGCCTCTGCATTGGCAATTTTATGAACACTCGACTGCTTTACCTGCTCAATTGACAATTCAGTATTTTTGACCTTTGCCCTGCCACTTTCGATCATCACCGGCAATACATACTTCTGATAACTGTCAAATCGTCGTTTTGCCGATCTATATTTATCTTTTAAAATCCCTATGTTTTCATTGATACGATCAAGTTCCAGCGGGTTGACAATGCCTTCCTTTTCCAAGGCACGAAGATCTACCTCATATGCCTGGTAATGTTTAAGCTCCAGGTCTGCTTTATCCAGTTCATCACTTAACTGAGCCAGTTTCAAAGGGCCTTCACCTTCAATCAACCGTTTAAGGT
>JAOZLO010000283.1 GCA_029934775.1 Desulfocapsaceae bacterium | reverse complement strand
AGCACCCTTATGAAGCCAGGGCATAAACTCCGACTTCGAATCGAGTAATGTGCTTTGAAATTGTGAGCTTATATATGCCACCATGGCACTTATACCCCCTTGTGGGGTGTTAGGCTTTCTGTTTAAACTTCACACCGGTAAAAATTGATGAAATAAGCCCTTCAGGGCTTTTAATGTCATTCCAGATAACAAAATAAACATGAATAATGGCAAACATCATAAACCACCACATCATGCAATGATGAAGAAAGCGGGCCCACTGCTGGCTGCCAAACAGTTTGACACCCAGGCCCTGCCAGAAAGATACTTCCGGCAAAAATTCAGCACCCCATTCCGGCCGGAAAGATACTTCAGGGTAGAGCATATAAAAGCCGCTTAGAATCATGAAAAGAGCAGCAAAAAAAGTAATCAGATACATGGATCCTGCAAGGATATTATGGCCCAGACGATCATCGTGTTTGTCACTGAGATAGCTGTACAGCATCAGTGTCTTAAACAGGTTTTTAATATTTCGGGGAGTAATCGGCAGAATGTCCCATATCCTTTCCTGCTTATTACCAAAAAGATAGAGAAAAAACCTGATCATTACCGCAGAGGAAAAAGTATAGGCTGCAAAAAAATGAATATATCGCATATACGCCATTGGCCAGGCAGAACTTCCCTCTATCATGGTATTAGTCCATGGGCTATTGATGTAAAACCCTGTCGTTATAAGACAAACTATAGACAATGCAAACATCCAGTGGAACAACCGAAGCAGCAGGCTCCAGCAATGATGTTTTTCGTAGGTCGTCATTTTATTTTCCCTCCGCTATAAAACTTTCACCTTCATCACTTCCTTACCTTCCGGATCCAGCATGTGGACAGCACAGGCAATACATGGGTCAAATGAATGGATAGTACGAAGCACCTCCAGGGGTCTCTCCGGGTCAGCAACCGGATTACCAACGAGGGATGCCTCGTATGGTCCAGGTTGACCCTCAGCATCACGAGGGCCTGCGTTCCAGGTGGAAGGTACGACGCACTGGTAGTTTTTGATCTTACCGTCCCGAATAACAATCCAGTGTGAGAGAATCCCCCGTGGAGCTTCATGCACGCCAACACCACGCTGTTCACCTTTCGGAAATGTGGGTGGATTAAAGATTTCGTAGTCACCTGAACCGATGTTGTTGACGAGCAGTTCCCAATGTTCGAGACAGAGGTCAGCCATCATACCGGCGCGGACTGCGCGAGCTGCATGACGTCCGATAGTACCGTGAAGGATTTCGGGCCCGACTTTTACTCCTGCAACTGTGCTGATGCGAGCCAGAACAGCGTTTACACTTTTAACCGTCAGTTTGTGATCCTGGGCGTAACCTACCACCATCTGAGCGAGAGGACCGACCTGCATCGGTTTACCTTGAAAGCGCGGTGCTTTCATCCAGGAGTAGCGGCCTTCATCTATAAAATCGGTATATTTGGGATCTGTGGTTGACTCCCACGGATGTTTGGACCAGTTTCCATCATACCAGGAACGGGCGATGGACTCTTCGACATTCTCCTTAAAATATGGATCAGCAAGGCCGGCGATTGGCTTCATAGTCCTGAGGTTGCCGTCCATAACAGTACCACCGGGAAGATCGGCGTTCGTACCTGCAGCATCACGAAACATATCGGGTGCTGCAAGATAATTGGTGACACCTGCCCCATAAGGAATCCAGTCAGCGTAGAGAGCACCAATGGCTACTACATCAGTTACATAGACCATCTTAATGAAATCTCTGACCTCCGACACCAGCTGCTTGATATAATAGAGACGTTCCATGGTGACTGCGGTCTGGTTTTCCGGGTTAAGGTTAGTGGTTACACCACCGACAGAGAGATTTTGAACATGGGGGTTTTTGCCACCTATGATTGCCAGGGCCTGGGTAGCCTTGCGTTGATAATCAAGAGCTTCAAGGTAATGGGACACTGCCATAAGATTTGCCTCGGGAGGCAGTATCATCGCCGAATGGCCCCAGTAGGCATTGGCAAAGGGGCCAAGTTGACCGCTTGCAACAAGAGTTTTGAGTTTATCTTTAACTGCTGCAAAACGTTTAGGGCTGTTTCCCGGCCAGTCCGAGAGACTGTCGGCTAGTTTTGCGGTGGCAACGGGATCTGCATCAAGGGCCGAGACAACATCCACCCAGTCAAGGGCAGAAAGTGCATAAAAATGAACAATGTGGTCATGCAGACAATGGATTGACTGGACCATATTTCTTACCAGCTGGGCGTTCAGAGGAATTTCCAGTCCAAGTGCATTTTCGACAGCACGGACCGATGCGAGAGCGTGAACGGTGGTACAGACACCACAGATACGCTGCACAAAGAGCCAGGCATCACGGGGATCACGACCTTTAAGGATATTTTCAAGTCCGCGATACATCTGGCCTGAAGACCATGCTTTAGTGATTTTTCCTCCGTCTACCTCGACATCTACTCTCAGGTGACCCTCTATCCGGGTAATCGGATCAATAGTAATTCGCTGAGCCATACGTGAAACCTCCATAATTTCAAGAGTTAGCTTTTGCCTTTGATCAACCGTTTGCCAATTCCAACTACGGCATGAACACCGATTGCAGCACCAGCTACACCTAGAATTGTTTTTCCTGTTTTATCCACGTCCTGAACGATCCCGCTGACCGGCAGCTTGACCATCGGCAGTCTCTCATAAAAAGGTGTCATGGTATCCCAAAAACCAGGTTCAGTGCATCCGGTACAGCCATGACCAACGCTTACCGGCCACACACCAACGTCGTTAAAGCGAACTGCCGGACAGTTGGCGAATGTCTCAGGACCTTTACAGCCAACTTTGTAAAGACAGTAGCCGAGTTTATGGAACTCGTCCCCATACTGCTCGACAAAACGACCTTCATCAAAATGGGCTCGTCTTTCACAGTGGTCATGGATTCTTCTGCCATAGGCAAAAAGCGGGCGATTCAGGCTGTCCAGAGCGGGCAGCCTCTTGAAGGTTAAATAGTGGAGGATGGTTCCGAGGAAAGATATCGGGTTTGGCGGGCAACCTGAGATATTCACAATTGGTGTACCGTTCACCAGATCCTGAACTCCAACTGCACCTGTTGGATTAGGGGCAGCAGCCTGCACTCCGCCAAACGAGGCACAGGTGCCAATGGCGATAATTGCAGAGGCCCTGGGAGCAACTTCTGCCAATATATCCATGGCAGTTTTACCTGCAATTTTACAGTAGATGCCGCCATCTTTTGTCGGAATTGCACCTTCTACAACTAGAATAAAGGGATGTTTTTCAACTGTTTCCATCAGGTTCTGCTCAGCCTGATGACCAGCCGCCGCCATTATTGTCTCATGATAATCAAGTGAAATAATGTCGAGTATAAGACGGGCCAGGTCCGGGTGAGAGGCGCGGAGCAGACTTTCAGTGCATCCTGTGCATTCCTGAAAGTGGAGCCAGATTACTCGCGGCCTGTCTGCTGTTGCAGCGGCTTCAGCAAGTTTTGGAATAATCGCATCGGATAGCCCCAGAGCAGCTGCAGCCATTGTGCAGCCTCTGAGGAAACCACGCCTGTCAAGCTGTGGACCCGGAGTCCTATTTACCGTGTCTGCCATATCTACCTCCTTTGCTGTGCCGGCTATTGTGCGTGAAGCACGATTGAAACGACATTTTAATTGCCTGACAAAAATCGCCAAACCAGTATTCTGAGTATAAAACAACCCAAGAAGAATTATCAAACAGCGATCAATCGATGTGCTAATGCAGGCATAGACTCTTGAGTGTACAATACAAGATGGGGTAATAATTGAAGTTATCAAAAACAATACCACTTGGTGGCAGAAGGATCAAGGGAAATTTGGAGCAAGGTCTCTTGAGGGTGATGGGGTAAAAAAAATGATAATTGTGCAATATTCGTCGCAGTAACTGCTTCAAAAGGGGATGATCTGCATGGGTGAACTCCTGAGCTATTTTTTAAAGCCGAAGATACCACCTCTGATGCTGCTGGAAAACGCTGGCTTAGTCCTGTCTTTAGCTTTAGTCATCCTTTTGATTGAAACCGGTGCTGTTTTTTGTTGTCCGGGGAACCCCGACTCAAGTTTATCTTCAGTAACTGGTTTTCCGCCTGCTATTTCAATATAAAAATCATAAAAGAGGGAAGATTTCTTAAAGTAACTTTTATTTTGGAGCCATTTGGGCCAGCTGTCATTTTTTCTATTATGTATAAGAGATGAGAGGTTTATCAACAAGCTGACAATCTCCTGTCGTAGTGAACGTCTGAGATTCAGGTCAATTCCCATGGTCTGGTCAAGGTCTGCACGAAGTTGTTTAGAAATCTGAAAGAGTTGTGGTCCTTTACGATAGGTGCTGAGAAGGTTATAACGTGATTCTGCCCAGGGAATAAGAATGAGTGCAAAGAAAAAAAAGTCTGGCTGACGATGGATTTGGTGTTCAAGAGCGATTTTGTTGGTACGATCTATAGTGTCAAATATCCGGGAGAGCTGCTTTACCGTGTCCGCATTATTTTCTGGATTTTCTAAAAAAATAGGGCGGTAGAGGGAAAAGAGGGAGAGAAAAATACCAGAAGCCATTGCCAGGTCAAACCATGGTGAAATGTCACCACTGTACATATCTTTTAAAATTTCATCCCGTAACCTGGA
>JAOZLO010000282.1 GCA_029934775.1 Desulfocapsaceae bacterium | reverse complement strand
CCACCTGATCCATGGTGTATCCCTCGTAATAGTGAAGACGCCCCTGAAGCACCACTACAGAAATCCCATTCAAAATACCAATTATTAATTTGCCTGAATGACCTGCAACAGTTGATTCCGGGAAATGAGGAATTTCATAAAAAGGTATCTCAATCTTTTCCTCCAGGTGATCTGCAAATGCCCCCAGTCCGGAACCGAGTATAACACAAAAGCGCGGTGTCTCATGAAGCTTTGAGCTGATATATTGAGCAGCTTCAGTAATTTTCTCCATATCCAGCATCATGAGTGATCACCTTTATCAAAAATTTTTCCAATGGCTGCCGGAGCTGTTGTTTTGCCTACAAAACCAACAAGAATTATGAGTGTGAGAACATAGGGCAGCATGGCCAGAATATCACCAGCCACCGGCACACCTTTTGATCCAAGAAAAATTTCAAAACCCTTTGCCGCTCCAAACAAAAGACAGGCCACAAGAGCCCCCTGAGGCTTCCATTTCCCAAAAATCATAGCCGCAAGAGCGATAAAGCCATGTCCTGAAATAAGCGTATTAGAAAACCGGGAAACAACCGCTATACTCATGGCAGCACCACCTAAACCGGCAAAAAATCCAGACATTATTACCGCGCCATAACGAATCCTGGTCACATTTATTCCAAGAGTGTTTGCAGCCTCCGGATTTTCACCAACTGCTCTTACCCGCATACCAAGCTTTGTTTTGTACAATACAAACCAGACAACGAAGACCAGAAAAAAAGCAAGATATACGGTTGCAAAACGGTTAAAGACAAGATCCATAAATCCGGATGAGGGAAACATTTTCCCCTCACCAAAGAGAAAATCAAGTGGCTGAGGAATTTTTCTGGCAACGGTGAGTGTTTGTGTAGCACCATCAAAAAGCAAACGGCTGATGAAAAGAGCAGACCCAGCCCCTAAAAAATTTAAAGCGATACCAGAGACAATCTGTTCGGCAGAGAAAGAGACACAGGCAATAGCATGAACAAGTCCCCAGAACGCTCCGCCCAATGCTGCACAAAGCAACCCGAGCCATGGATTTTGTGAAAAATATGCCACAGCAGCACCAGCAAATGCACCAAAATACATCATCCCCTCAAGGCCGATATTGATAACACCAGATCGTTCGGTGATAACACCGCCTAATGAAGTAAAGATTAAAGGGGTAGAGTACATCAGGGTAGTACCGATGATAAAACCGAGATCTTGAATAATAAGCTCCATAATGTTACCCCTTTCTCGATTTAAAGATCACCTGTATTAACTTAGGCATGGCGATGAACAAAATTATGGTTCCGACAACAATATTAATAACCTCAGTTGGAGCTCCAACTGCATCCTGTATTTTCGCCCCCCCATATTTGAGAGCCCCAAAAAGCAACCCGGCAAATACCGAACCAGGTCCAGTGTTGTTACCAATCAGAGCAACCGCTATACCATCAAAACCATAGCCCTCCATAATTGCCAGTTTCGCAATTTTGTGGCTTACCCCCATGACCTGCAACGCACCTGCTGCACCTGCCAGACTGCCTGCAATAGACATTGAGGTAATAATGGACTTCTTGACATTAATTCCACCATACTCCGCGGCATCAGGATTAAAGCCGACAGCCCGCAGTTCATATCCCAAAGTAGTTTTGTTGAGGATGTACCACATCAAAAATGCAAACAGGAGAGCGAAGATAATCCCCAAATTGACCGGAGACTTGAGAATATCACCCAGAACTTTGTGCGACCTGATAAATTCAATACCGGCTTCGGTGATCTTCCACTGTCCAAATAGATCAATTCGTGCCGTTTCCTGAATCATATGGGATTTGCCGGTTCCCTGTTTTCCAAACATCTGTAAAGTCAATGACCAGTTGGAGAGATACAACGCTATCCAGTTGAGCATGATTGTTGATATCACCTCATGGACACCGAACCTGGCCTTTATATGGCCTGCAATCCCTCCCCATACGGCTCCCGCAGACATGGCAAGGAAAATACACAACGGCACATGAAGCAGTATCGGCAACTGAATAAAGTATCCGGCAATTGCAGCTGCCATGGCACCAACAATAAATTGCCCTTCAGCACCGATATTAAAGAGTCCGGTTCTGAGTGCAAATGCAACGGACAGACCCGTGATAATGAGAGGCGTCGCATATATAATGACATAAGAGACATATTTGGGCTTCGACAATACCCCCTTGATTATTGCCCAATATGCCTCCAGTGGATTAAAACCAGCAATTAAAAGTACAATGGCACCAACAAGAAAACCAAGTAATATTGAAATAAGAGTAAGTCCAAATGACCCCGTGAGTAAAAGTTTCTTCATTTTACTACCAGTAAGGTTCACGCTGTTCCCCCTGCCATGAGCAGTCCGATCTCTTTCTCGTCTGCATCATCTGCATCTAGAACCCCAACTATCTTTCCCTCAAAGATAACTGCAATTCGGTCAGAAACATTCATCACCTCGTCCAGCTCAAACGATACTAAAAGAACAGCCTTCCCTTCATTCCGCTGAGCTACCAGCGCCTGATGGACATATTCAATCGCACCGACATCGAGACCTCTTGTAGGCTGTGCGGCAACCAACAATTCCGGCTCATTGGAAACCTCCCGTGCAATAATCATCTTTTGCTGGTTGCCACCGGAAAGCGACTTTGCCTGGACAGTTGCATCTTGAGGGCGAATGTCAAATTTTTCAATAAGGGTAGCAGCGTTCTTATAGATATTCTGGCGAAGAAGCGTAAACCGCTTTGAAAAAGCGGGTTTGAAGTAGCTTTCAAGAATCATATTTTCAGCAATATCAAACTCAAAAACCAACCCTCTTTTTTGTCTGTCTTCCGGAATATGGCTTACTTTATGTTTGTTGATAATTTTTCCTGGAGACAGGTTGGTAATGTTTTTTCCAAGAACCTCTATCCTTCCGCTTTTAGCTTTCCTGAGGCCTGTCAAGGTCTCAATCAACTGAGTCTGACCATTGCCATCTACACCGGCAATTCCAAGAATCTCACCTTTATGCAGTTGAAGATTTAAACCGTTCACAACCATGACGCCCCTGCTGTCTTCAACATAGAGTTCTCTGATATCAAGTATCTTTTCACCCGGGTTCTGTTTTTCTTTCGCTACTTTAAAACTGACCTCCCGGCCAACCATTTTCGCGGCAAGTTCCTCTTCGGTTACCTCACTGACTTTAACGGTATCAACATGTCGACCTCTTCTGATAATAGTACAAAAATCAGCCATTTGCTTAATCTCGTTAAGCTTGTGAGTAATGATAATAATCGATTTACCGGCCTTGGTCAGATTGCTGATTATTGCGACAAGCTCCCTGATTTCCTGAGGAGTTAAAACAGCGGTGGGTTCATCAAGGATCAAAATATTGGCCCCTCGATACAAGGTTTTCAATATTTCGACCCGCTGCTGACTGCCGACCGACAAATCCTGGATCAGGGCTTTGGCATCAACTGTCAGCCCATATTGCTCTGAAAGATGTACCACTTCTTCTTCAGCTCTTTCAGTATCAAGGATACCAAAACTCTTGGTAGATTCATTTCCAAGAACAATATTTTCAGTTACCGAAAAAGATTCCACCAGCATGAAGTGCTGGTGGACCATGCCAATACCATTTTTAATGGCAATATTGGGATCAAAAATATTCAGGGATTTGCCATTTATCTTTATAGTACCGGTACTTGGTTTCAACAACCCGTAAAGAACATTCATCAGGGTTGTTTTACCAGCGCCATTCTCCCCGAGCAGAGCATGAACTTCTCCTCTATGGACAGTCAGATTGATCTCCTCGTTGGCAACAAAATCACCAAACTTTTTGGTAATGCCTGACATCTCAACAGCTATATGGGAAAAATCAATGGCTGCCAAACAGATCTCCTGTGGTAGTTGTTAATTAAACGTCATGTAATCCCTGAAAAAACGGCTTGCGGTATTGCTATCTCTGAGAGAGCTTCTCCCTAGGAGGCTGTCCGAGAATGCATTTCCCCCCAACTCTTCGTTATTATCTAAAAAATAATGCTCGTCATATGACATGGCTTATTGTTATTAAAGCACCTTACCTAGTCCAGGATAGTAATCCGTTCATCGCAGCAGCAGTAAGGTGTTTTAACATTTGGGGTGAATCAAACAATTTTTTACACAACTCGCATTTTCGGTAGGTAACAATTTCACGGGATTTGAATCCCACAAAAGAGGCAATACTGGTAATACCCATTGACCTGATGCAATTATAGAGTAGATGTCTCTCGCTCTTCAAGAGGAGGTCCTCTACCGTATAAGTACTTAAATTACCAAGTTTAAAAAAATTGGTGTTATTAAAATGACTGCCGGCATCGCAACAGGCGTATAGAGTTAAATCCGGGGAAAGATACGGATTCATAGCACAACAGTTTTCTTGATAATCCGTAGAGATAGGTTTTCTATCAAAATCTTCTGCACGGCCGGAATAGATAACAGGTTCCGGAAAAAATATGAGTCCATGGTCGCGGAGATATTCTTCATACCTATCATCTTTTTCGGAAAAATCCGTCACAAAGGAAACATAATATTTAATTCCAGCCCTGATACAACTACGAGCCGCCTTTACAACATTTTCTCGTGGAATGTTTTGTTGGTGCCATCGACTGTAACTCATTCGCAATTGCGAA
>JAOZLO010000281.1 GCA_029934775.1 Desulfocapsaceae bacterium | reverse complement strand
AGCGATCGCAGCTTTGATTGAGTCAATATTGCCACCAGGTGCTAGTAATTCGAGAGTTCTTGTCATAAAAATGTAACTTTCACTCTTCCCACTGCGCCGCTTTCAAGGCGCACCTTGATGCCGTGAGAATGTGTTGCTGATTTAGTAAGTAAATCTTTAACCACACCTTCAGTTAATTTTCCACTTCGTTGATCCTGCTTTAAAACAATTTTGACCTTCATTCCAGCTTTTATATCCGCTCTTTTTTCACCAGCCATGATGTCTTTTTCCTTTTATGTATAGTCGGGTATAATTGGGGAGATTACGTTTTTAGTTCTCGCATATTTTTTTCGAACGGTCTGCTTTCCCAGGAGTGACTTTGCGGGCAAGAACATTGCCTACTTCTGCAAGAAATTTTTCGCTCCCAAGGGAAAAATTCCCGTTTGTACCCGTTCAGCCCTCACAGGATTCATTTCAACATGTGATTACCTCTGAATTCCAGCACGATTTATTTGGGGGTTAATGGCTATAGGATAACCCAACTATGTCATAATTCACCAGACCCAATACCTACGGAGGATTATCATGGCAAATTTTCTCGATCTTCTCTTGGGTAATTTATGATATTTAGTGGAGCATGGCAAAAGAAAAATAAACAGACTGTCATCATTTCAAGCCTGTGACAGTGCTATCGGCAAACGCCAATAATGCTCCTTCCAGATATTCCGCTTTCATGTGCGCAAACTCATTTGCGGCAAGATATAAGTTCAGTGATTCGAGTTCTTTTTTGTGCTGCAACATTGGAAAGGATGCATGTTGGGGTGATTCCATAATATCTTGATCTGTTGCCCCCTGATAACTTGCCAAAAATGTACTTATCAAGTACAGATATTTTTTATCAACTATTAGCTCATGGAGTTGCCAGGTGTTAACAAGAAAAGCAAAAAGGCTGTTTGGTGAGGTAAGAGATGTGATGAGGTTCTCCAGGTAATTACAGTTATGGCAGGTGTGCCTCAGCTTATTGTTAAAATTCTGTATGGAAGCGGTCAGGCTTCGAGTACAGGATATTTCAACTACCATGATGTCACCCATGTCCTTGAGCAGATCGGGGAAAGCATTTAATTTGGTAAACATGAGCAGTTTCAGTTGAACTAGCAGGAGAAGAAATGGGGCATCATTTAGATACCAAAAACAGCATTGTACCACTTATTGATCGTTTGAATAAATATCCTGTCGGTTTGCCGGATAATGAAACACTGAGGCAAATATTAGCTCTTCTTTTTACAGAAGAGGAAGCTTTTATTGCATCACGTTTTCCCCTTGAAGAGGCAACGATTAAAGAGCTTGTTCGTGCAACCGGATGGGAGAAAGAGCAACTGGAGGCGAGACTCGATAAAATGGCCGATAAGGGGTTGGTTATGGATGTGACCTACGGCGATAAAACGTTCTACCTTTTGATGCCTGGGTTGATTGGTTTTTTCGAGCTCACCTTTATGAAACAGCGCCAGGATCTACCGGTTGCAGAGCTGGCCCAACTGATGCACGACTATCTTCTGGGGGATCCGGAGCAGGAGATGGGAAGGGAGTTTTTTTCAAGTAAAACTCCACTTACACGTTCTCTTGTTTATGAGCAACATATTCCTGTAAGTTCAAATGTAGCCACCTACGAGAGTGCAAGAGAAATAATCAAGAATGCAGATTATGGTGCCATAGGGATCTGTTACTGTCGGCATAAAAAGGAACATCTGTATCAAACCTGTGATAAAAATGCACCGACCGAGGAGATCTGTATTTCTCTTGGAACCGCTGCAAAATTTATGGTGAGGCGTGGTTTTGCCGAAGAGAGAAGCAGGGAGGAATTGATTGGTGTTCTTACAAAGGCAAGAGATCTGAACCTGACTCATATTACCGATAATATTCGCTATAAACCGTCATTTATCTGCAACTGCTGCTCCTGCTGCTGTGAATTGCTGGGGGGGGTAAACCAGGGTTTTCCAATGGGCATAGGAAAAACCAACTTCAGTCTGCATATTGACACGGGGAGTTGTATTGGCTGTGGTCTCTGCAAAAAAAGTTGTAATGTTATTGCCCTGGAACTTATAGATATACCAAATGTGGATAAGAAAAAGCGGATGACGGTCAATAGTGATAACTGCCTGGGGTGCGGCGCCTGCATCAGTTCGTGTCCGACTTCATCCTTGTCACTCGTCCCCGTGCAGCGCCCTGAACCTCCTGAGAAAAAGAGAGATCTTTTTAAAGAAATTCTCAAGGAGAAGAAACGGCTAAGCCCGTTTGTTATAAGCGGGGTGAAGAAGAAAATTCGTCGCACTCTTGGCATGGGGTAGGAGGCTGTCCGAGAATAGACATTTTGTTTTAAATCAAGGCATTTTTTAAAAATACGCGCAGTTATATAGTCAATATTACGAGCATTATTTTTTGGAAATAACGCAGAATTTAGGTCAAATGGCATTCTCGGACCGGCTCCTAGGAGATAGAGAAAATAGAGTGAGTAACCCTATTCTATATGAGGATGAAAACTGGCTGGTCGTGGATAAACCTGCAGGCCTTGGTACCCACGCCTCCGGGCCGAATGATACTGGTCTGGTGGAATGGCTTGCCCTTCATCAGGGTCGCAGCCTCCATGTCTGTTCTCGTCTGGATAAAGGTACCAGCGGTATCCTGCTCTTTGCTAAACATCCCGGAGCAAGCGGTCGAGCCCAGATTATTCACGAACAGCAACAAGCCTCAAAGACCTATCGTTTTATAAGTGCCAAATGCTACAGCGGTGGCCGGAACTGGGAGATGAAAGCACCCCTTGGCGGTAAGGAATGTAACACCAATTTTCGACTGCTCGCCAAAGGATATGGATATTTTTGCTATGAAGCTGTCATTCATCGGGGACGAACTCATCAGATCCGGCAACATGCGGCCCTTGCCGGAGTACCGATCCTTGGTGACAACAAGTACGGGGGAGAACTCTTTTCCCGTCTCTGCCTGCACTGCTGTGAACTGAGTTGGCCGGATATAGGAACGGTCGTAGTAAGCGAGCTGCCCAATTCTTTTTCCATGCTGCTTGCGGGACAATCAGATCTTGTACTGGCTGGAGCAGTAGCCTGGGAACGGCGCCTTGGTTGGCCGGCATTGGTAACCAACAGCTTTCGTCTCATTCAGCGTGGTGAGGTGGAGCTGCCGGTGAGCATCGACTTGTATGACTCCGTCCTCTCTATAACCGTCTTCAGCGGGAAGAATGACGGTTTATCTTTCAAAAAAAAGCTTGACCCTCTGCTTGAATATCTGGCTACTAAGGTGAACTGCGATGGTGGCTTTCTGCGGCATCACGTTCGAAATCCCCATCAGAATAAATTGATCCATCATACCCTGTCCTGGGGGAATGTGGGGACCACACCGGTCATGGCCAGAGAGCATGATCTCAACTATGCAATTACTATCAATGATTCACAACACACCGGGCTCTTTCTTGATCAGCGTGATTCCCGCAGGCGTATCCAGCAGGCCTCACGGAGGAGGCGGGTCGCCAACCTTTTTGCATTTACCTGTTCTTTTTCTGTTGCAGCTGTGGCAGGTGATGCCGAGGTCGTTTTTTCTGTTGATCTGGCCGGTTCAAGCCTGAAGCGTGGAAAGGATAATTTTACCCTGAACAGTCTTGACCTGATCGGTCGCGGTAAGTTTATCAGGGAAGATGTTATGAAGTGGCTGGCTCGTCAGGATCGCAAAAGACTCAGCGAATCAGATAGTTTTGACTACTGGGACCTCATTATCTGTGATCCGCCTGTTTTTGCTTCTGGAGGTGGGGGGCGAGCTTTTCATGTAGAAAAACAGTGGCCGGAACTGGTACGTCTGATCAGAGGTTTGCTCTCTGGTAAGGGAATTGCTCTTTTTGCTAATAATCATCGTAGCGGTAGGGCATCTTTTTATCGTGAAGAACTGAAGAAACATTTCAAAACCGTCGCCTGCTTAACTCCTCCCCTTGATTTTCCCATCCTGCCTGGAGAGCCTGAGTATGTGCGTATCTACTGGTGTGAGGTCTAGATTGTATGGTTAACACAATTTCCGAGATATTGAGATATCAAGGTGTTACGTGTGTTAACCATATCTAGGAGGCTGTCCGAAAATGTATTCTCGGGCAGCCTTCCAGGCTACTGGTCAGTTGCCGGATGATTTGCAAGGTAATCTGTGATTCTAATCCGGTATGCAACAATATCTTTGCGAAGCGAGGAGAAGTCAGCCATTTTTTCATCAACTTTAGATATATGACTGTCAAGAATTTCAATGAGTTTTGGAGTGATGGTAGTGAATTTTCTACTGTTGATATCGAATATGTCGGATAATTTTTGGATTTCTTTTAGAGAAATCCCTAAATTTTTCAGCTTTAAAATGAATTTAAGGCGGAGGATGTCATCCTTATTATAACTACGGGTGCCGCCGCCAAGACGCTCGGTTTTGCCCATAAGACCAATTTCTTCATAATATCGGATAGTGCGGGTGGTTATTTTCAGGCTTTTTGCCAGTTCACCAATCTGAACTGGTTTGTCTTCTTTTGTTACCATAACTTTTCCTTCCCTTATTCCAACGTAACTACTCATGGGTGAAGCATCCGAACATCGCTAACCTACGTACTTGTAACTGTTTACAGGGTGCCGTAGATTTTTGCAGGCAGGCCGGTGCCG
>JAOZLO010000280.1 GCA_029934775.1 Desulfocapsaceae bacterium | reverse complement strand
CGGAACAGAAGGCTTCCTTTCCCTCCCCTGTAAAGAGGATAACACCTATAGTCTGATCTTCCCTAGCCCGGGAAAACGCATCAAGTAATTCAAAATTAGTTTCAGGTCGAAAAGCGTTATGACGATGGGGGCGGCAAATGGTGATCTTGGCAATTCCCCCAGCTGTTTCAAATCGAATATCTTCGTAATCTTTGACATTTTCCCATTTTACAGTACTCATTATACCCTCTCTTTATACATACATCCGTTTGATATCATAAAATTGTTATTGAAAAATTTATACTTGTTGAAAGAATTTTGTGATGACCTCCACTGTCTTAGATCTATTCTCAAGATGTGCAGCATGCCCTGCATGTTTGATAGCGTGTGTATGACCCTGTGGACAACTGTTTTTAAGTTTTATTGCAAGGTCGCAGAATTTTTTATCCTCTTCCCCCGCAATAAAAAGCATTGGGATGTCAAGTTGCTGCAATTCATCATAAACAGGTTTTTGTGATCCTGTCCCCATGGTTCGCAAACTGCACGCCAGAGAAGAAGGAGTATTGCCCAGTCTCTGCTTACGTGCCTCTGCCAGAAAAGTTATCCCCAGTTTCTGCTGGCTGGCAAAAAAGGGCAAATTCATCCAGCGTTCGGTGAAGGCTTCAATCCCGCGGGATTCAATGAAACAGGCCAAGTCTTCGTCTTTTCCTCTACGTTGACTTCTCTCCTCTTCTTCTACAATGCCGCCTGAAGCGCCAATAGTGGCCAACGCAATGACACGGGACGGAAACCGGGCGGCAAAGAGCAGTGCCGTCCTCCCCCCCATTGAGTATCCACAGATAAAGCATTGATCGATATGCAGTTGATCGAGTATCCGGGCAATACAGGTAAGACATTTTGGAAAACTGTAACAACCAGACCCTTTCGGGGCATAAGTTCTTCCATGCCCGGGCAGGTCAATAGAGATAACGCAAAATTGACGGCATAGTGCACTGGAAAGGGGTGCCATTGCCTCGATTGAGCCTGTAAAACCATGGAGCAGAAGAAGAGGAGCCCCTTCACCTTCAATACGTACCTGAAAAGAACAGCCATCAACATCGATCTTTTTTTCCAGATAATCAGTCATGAAGGAAGAACTCCTGCATGCAGGAAGCTTCTACATTACGTATGACATAAGAAATCAGTTTTTTCTGGAAGGCAACGCTCTCTCTGCGATCTACATAAAGCTCAATCACCTTGGTGCCGGAATTATGCGAGATCCCCTGAAGAGAGGATTTAAATGAGGCGAGGCTGTCAACTCTCTGATAATGAAGCCCGTACAACTCTGCGGCAGAGTGAAATGAAAGCCCATGGGGAGTTGTGAAAAATGACTCGAAATTGACTTCCCTGCCGTACTGCGAAACGGGAAGCAGTGAGAAAATACCGCCGCCATCATTATTTATCACAATGATAGTGAGGGCAGGTTGATTTCGTCTTGCTGCCAGCAGTCCACCTATATCATGCAGAAAAGTCAGATCTCCGGTAAGCAGAACAGTCTGACGCCTGTTTTTCCGAAAACCATTGTCCGCAGCAACACCAAGTGCGCTGGAGATAACACCATCAATGCCATTAGTGCCCCTATTGCTAAACACGCGAACCGATTTTGTCGAGAGCGGTGCAAAACTGTCTATATCCCGGATGGGCATACTACTTGCCAGAAACAGATCACTCTTCTCCGGCAAACAGGCAACAAGGCACTCTCCAATGGTGGGCTCCAGAAGCCTACTGTTTTGTTCAAATTCTTTGTTCAGCGTTCTCTTTGCGATCTGCTCCGCCCGCATCCATGTGTCGAACCATAAACGTTCCTTTCGAAGAAAATTGTCCTTTTCAAGCGCTTCACTGAGTTGACGAAGAAGCTGGGTTGGATCATAAGATAAAAGATCACTTACCAGATGGTCAGGATCATTCCATCGCTGCTGCTCATCCAGTAAAATATGACGGCATTCACTGTGTTCAAGAGCCCATGTTCTTGCCGATTTGCCCGTCAGTGTCGCCCCGATATGTAAGATGCAGTCAGGAGCCATGCGTTTTCCGAAACCAGGGCCACGTAGAAGAAGATCCCCCGTAATTAGAAAAGGTGTCTTTTCGGTATGAGGGCCAAAACGCAATTGAGATACAGGGTCTGCAATGACAGGCCAGCAGGCAATGTTTGAAAAGCAAGCCACTTGCTCGCAAAAATCGTTTCCTGAGTTCTGTTCGCCACAAAGTAAAATACCCCTTGTCTGCGTTTTTACCAGCTGACAGAGTTCTTGAATTACCTGTTCAGGGACTTCTTCACAGGGCGGGAAAGTGCGAATATAAGCAGCCGCATTTCCTCCTCTTCCCTGACTTGTTGAAAGAGACAGTTTTTGCAGATTGTCTCTGTCTTTTTCACTTAGTTCAGGAGTAAGCGGTTCCCTGAAAGGCAGGTTCAGGTGGACGGGACCTTTGATTTTGCCCTGTGCGATGATGACAGCTCGGGAGCCCAGAGATCTGGCTGTCCTCAAGATTGCATCATTTGCTTCAGGAAGCGGAGCTTCTGCAAACCAACGTATATGGTTGCCGAAGAGGTGTATCTGCTGGATGGTTTGCCCGGCTCCCCATTCACGGAGTTCAGCCGGACGGTCTGCGGTAAGAACAATGAGCGGCACCTGACTATACCAGGCTTCGATAACGGCGGGGTAAAAGTTGGCCGCTGCCGTCCCCGAAGTGCAGAAAAGCACAGTAGCCTTCCCGCTGTTCTTTGCCAGCCCCAAGGCGAAAAATGCGGCAGCTCGTTCATCAAGATGCACCCATGGGCGAAGTTCAGGGACACGGAGACTTGCAATTGCAAGGGGTGCGGATCGTGATCCGGGACAGATACAGAGATGGTCTACGCCGGCTCGTGCAATTTCGGTCAGAAGTGCCTCACAAAAAGCAATGTTGCCATTGGGTGCTGTAGAAAGGCTTCGTTCTACTGGTGATTTGGCAGAAATCATAAAGCGAGTTCCAAAAGAGCTGAAGAAGCTGTTTCCATTTTAAGTTTGGTTTCTCTCAGTTCTTCTTCAGGCACAGACCCCGAGACGATGCCGGCTCCGGCATGAAGATGTGCGCTGTTGCCGCGCAGCAGAGCCACACGAAGTGCTATGGCAAAATCACCCTCTCCTCGATCATTAACCCAGCCAACAGGCCCTGAAAACCATCCACGCTCAAGTTCTTCATTTTCAGCAAGCCATTCGAGTGCCTGCTTACGAGGCATCCCCCCAACAGCTGGTGTTGGATGGAGATCACCCAGTATTTCAAGAATGGAAATTTCTTTTTGCAAATGAATAGTACCAAAAATCTCGCTATAAAGATGCTGAATCCCTGGAAGCTGCAAAATGCAGGGTTCCGGAGGGACTGTGAGGCTGGTGCAATAGGGTTTCAGTGCCTGGCGAATAGCGTAAATAACGATGGCATGTTCATGCCGCTCTTTCCTGCTTTCCAGCAGCTTCTTCTGAAGCTCCCGGTCTTCTTCCGGTGTGGTTCCGCGTGGTGTTGATCCTGCAAGCGGCCCAGAAAGAAGCTCTCTTCCCCGCAGAGCGAGTAATCGTTCCGGAGTTGCACCCAGAAAGGAACTGCCACTCATTGAGGCTGCAAAGATAAAACAGCTCGGATAATTCTCCCTCAGGTTATGTAACACCTGGGCAGCATTGAAGGGTGTATCATGGTGAATATCACAAGATCGTGCAAGTACAACTTTCTCCAGATCACCTTTTTCGATGCAGTTGAGTGCCTGTTCTGCAGCCTGCAGATAGTGTGATTCGGATGATTCTTCTCTTCGAATACTACTATGATGAATGCTGTCTTTTTTGCGCTGTTCTGGTGTCTCCAGTTGCTCTGCGAGCCAGATAAGTCGCTGCTGCATACGGTTCAAAAGGTCTTCTGTAGAAGAACTGCCGTCGATAGCGGTATGCAGGGAAAGACTGAGACGAACCCCTTTATACGATTCATGCCTTGTCAGTAATAGCTCCGGCAGGACAAGCCGGGCAGCTGGAAATCTCATCCAGTGTGAATCAGGTCTTGCCGCATGATCATTAAAAGCAAAACCACCCATCAGTAGAGGCCGCTCTTCTGCTTCCTCCCCATAATCAATCAGGCTGGCATCACGAAAAAGCTCCCGAATAGCCTGATTGGCATCCTGAAAACGTGTTGGCCCTTCAACTTGAATCTGGGCAGCACGCCCCAGAGCGACAAAAGCCTGGTGCCGGCCGGGGTATTCCCCAAAAAAACGCTCTTCATGTTCAGCAGCAGAAAAAATGGTTAGGAAATCAAGATCATCTATGGGGCGCTGCCAACCAAAAATGATTTCTTTTTGCAGGAGTTTGGCTTTGTCCCGCGCACTATCCAGGTGTGCTTTCAGTCGGTTGAGTGTCTCAGATGTAAGAATGCTCATGACTTCGATGGAGTTTCTTTGATTAAATGCAAGGAAATTATTTTTTTCTACAATCGTATCCAGTATAAAAAAATAGAGTAGACGCTACAAAACAGTCAATAGGAAGTCAATAGTTTTCCATTTGTCTGGGTCTATGTAACTCATGGAATTACAGCTATTTCCTGACAAACGATGACAGAAACAGCAAACCCACTGTCATGAAACCTCCCTTAATGCCTCAAGCACATAATCAATATCAGCGTCTGTATGAGCCGCGT
>JAOZLO010000279.1 GCA_029934775.1 Desulfocapsaceae bacterium | reverse complement strand
CACCGGCCATTTCATTAATTTGATAAGAGTGGGGACCGGCAACATTAATGACAATTGGTGATTCGATCCTGGTACCATCCTTTAACTGCACACCGCTGGTACGGCCGTCTTTTTTCAGGATGTCCACCACCTCGGTATTAAAAGAAAATTCACCACCATTGGCTTCACAGGCAACCTGAACATTCTCAACACTTAATTTGGCGTCATTGATATAGCCTGTCTCGGGAATATAAATAGCACCGGGCAGAGCATCAGCCGTTGGCTCCCCAAAATGGGGATCCTCCTGACGAACCGGCGGACCGTATTGGCGAGAATCGATGATGGCAAGTTTTTCAGACATTTGATCGGCGGTCAGTTCCTGGTATACAACACCCAGCTCATCCATGCTGCTCATAAAGTTCATACCGAATTTATTTCTTTCTGTCTTGATTAGCATACAGCCGGTATTGATATATTTTGCCATGCCGTTAGGATCAACCAATCCCAGATAGTGTCCCCAGTTAAGCCAGTAAAAATAACCCTCTCTTGCCATTGCAACACCGTCGGGTGTTGAATAGTGAAACCGGATAATGGCACAGGTTGCTGAAGTGGAACCGTAGCCGGCAGAAGGTAATTTATCGATATTCAGGGTTTTATACCCACTTTTTGCCAATTCAAATGCAGTACAACATCCAATAATACCACTGCCGATAATGATGGCGTCATATTTTTTTGTCACGTTTGAACTCCTTTCTTAGTTCATTGATTTTGGATGGGGCTTTTAATTTTTTAAGATACTTTTAGCACCTTACTTCTGAACTTCTGTCATAAAAAACAAAAAAAGATTAAACCACAGAGGACACAGAGAGCACAGAAAAGACAACAAAAAGTTCTTTTCTCTGTGTCCTCTGTGGTCTCTGTGGTGAGAGAATGTGGCTTTTGGTGCGGGTACCCCGCCTTAATTGAATATAGGCTCGAAAGCTGCAAGCTCTTCAAGCGGTATATGACAGGCGATCTTATGCCCGGGTTTTACCTTAATTTCTTCTGGTTTAACCTCTTCACAGACCTTGCCGATTTTTCTGGGGCATCTTGAATGAAAAGGACATCCCGGCATGGGATCAATGGCATTGGGCATGATCCCCTCAAGGCGTATTTCCCTCTGATTTATATCAAGTTCCACCACCGGAACAGCAGCAAGAAGAGCCTCGGTATAGGGATGATATGGAGGGTCAAAGAGTTCCTCCGGAGGACCCATTTCACAAATTCTCCCCATGTAAACCACCATGATACAGTTACATAAATGACGTATAACACTCAAATTGTGGCCAATAAATATATAGGCAATATTATTTTTTTCCTGAAGATCCAGTAATAAATTAAGTATTCCTGCCTGGACAGAGACATCAAGGCTTGATATCGGTTCATCCAGAACGATGAGTTCTGGTTCAGTGGCAAACGCCCTTGCTATACCGACCCTCTGTTTTTCTCCGCCTGATATTTCATGGGGATAGCGGTTTAGATATAATTCACTTAGATTAACAGAATTAAGAAGTTCAATTGCCCTTTGGCGCCGTTTCGATTTGGGTACAATATTATAAAGCGCAAGGGGTCTTATAACTATTTCTCCAACTGTTTTTTGCGGATTCAAAGTGGCTTCCGGGTTTTGAAAAACCATCTGTATTTTTCTACGGGTTTCTTTACTGCGTTTTCGGATGGCGCCAACAGCTTGATCCAGAAAAGAAATATTGCCGCCGTTCTTTTTTTCAAGTCCTACAATACATCTTGCAATGGTGGTTTTGCCACATCCGCTTTCACCGACGATACCGAGTATCTCACCTTTCCGGCACTCAAAACTCGTGTCATCAATGGCACGCAGATCACCTCTTTTGGTGGGATAAAGTTTGGTCAGATTCTTCACTTTGATAAGCACTTCTTCATCCAGGTTCACTTCAGGCTTTGCATGAATTTGTGTTGATTTTCTTTTATCCTCTAAATCATCAAAGAAACACTTTATTCGTCTTGCATCTCCTATTTCCCGTAATAAAGGAATTTCTTCACGGCATTTGTCCTGCACAAATCTGCAACGTGGAGAAAAAATGCAGGACGGTTTCAGTTCCGCAAGGTTAGGTAAAAAACCTTCAATATCATCGAGTCTTGCATCGATTTCACGACTATACGTTTTAGGAATACAGTTTAAAAGTCCCCGTGTATAAGGGTGCGCTGGTTTTTTAAAAATTGATTCTACATCACCTTCTTCAACTATCTCCCCTGCATAAATTATGGCCACACGATCACATAGATTTTTTACAACTCCCAGATCATGGGTAATATAAAAAATAGCTGTTTTATGTTTGATTTTCATCTCACTTATCAAATCAAGAATCCGTGCCTGGGTAGTAACATCAAGACCTGTTGTCGGTTCATCCATTATCAGAAGTTCAGGATTTGTACAAAAGGCCATGGCAATTAATACACGCTGCTGTTGGCCTCCGCTTATCTGATGGGGATATTTTTTAGCTGTCAGACGCGGTGTGGGCAGATGGACCTGTTTGAACATTTCAACAGCTCTCTTGTTTGCCTCATGTTTTGACAGCTTAAAATGAATCTTCAATATTTCAGATACCTGATCGCCTACTCTGTGACTCGGATTTAAACTTGTGAGTGGATCCTGTGGAACCAGAGAAATTTTAAGACCCCGAAGGCCTAAAAGTTCGGTGCTGCTCATGGTTAAGAGATTAGTTCCGGAAAAATTGATTTCTCCATGGGTGATTTTCCCGTTGCTTGCCAGATATTTCATCACGGCGTAGGCTACTGTGCTTTTGCCGGATCCTGATTCTCCCACAAGCCCGAACGCCTCACCGGCCTTGATATCAAAAGAGACTCTTCTTATGGCAGGAAAGGCTACTTTCCCACTGTAGTAGGTTATATCTACGTCTTTTACAGATAAAACATGGTGGTTGGAATTTGTCATGTTTTGGCCTCCTTTGTCCGGGAACCTTTGGCAAGTAGAATGTCCTTGAGTCCTTCACCAAAAAGATTCACACCTATTACAGCAATAACAATAGCAATACAGGGTGCAAAAACAGGCCAGGGCGTTTCAAACATGTATCCCCTTTCACTGTAAGCCATCAATCCCCAGTCAGGTGTTGGCGGAGGCGGCCCCAGACCGATATAGCCGAGGCTTGCAGTAAGCAGAATGGCATATCCAAGACGAATAGAGCCTTCCACAATAATAGTCGGCCATAAGTTCGGCAGCATTTCTCTGAAAATAATATACGCTGAAGATTCTCCCCCGACCTTGGCTGCATCAATATACTCCAGGTGGACAATATTCAAAGCCTGAGCCCTGACCACACGGGTAACCCTGGGTGCATATATAACTCCAATGGCAATAATTCCATTGGTCATGCTGGGCCCGAGTATTCCGATTACAAGCATGGCAAATATCAACGTGGGGAATGACATGAAAATATCGTTTATCCTCATCAGAATTGTATCAACCCACCCGCCATAGAATGAACTTGTAATCCCCACAATAATTCCAAGGAAAAGAGCGAGCATCGTCGAGGCTGTTGCCACAAGCAGAGTAGTTCTTGTGCCTAATATCACCCTGCTCAGGATGTCACGTCCATAACGGTCTGTACCTAAGACAAACTCTGTTGAAGGCATTTCTTTCAAGTGTTCATAATACATTTCATCTGCATCATGGGGCGTAATATAAGGAGCAAAAATACCAATAAATACAAAACTTGCCAGAAGCAGACCGCCAATAACCAGATTTGCAGTGATATTCTTTTTCAATATACTCGAAATAATTTTTTGAATTCCAGATTTAGAAACTTCTTTCTGCATCACAATGTTCTCCTTTTCTGTATCATCACGTATACTTGATTCTGGGATTAAGCTGGGTATACAGAATATCGGCGGCAAGATTTGCAAAAACATAAGCTGAGGAAATTACAATCATTGTGGCCAGAATGAGTGGAACATCCCTGTATTTTATGGCATCCAGCATCAAAGCACCAATACCGGGATAGGAAAAAACGACTTCTATAATGACGGTGGCGGCAATAATCTGTCCTACCATAAAAGCGATGACTGTGACCGCCGGCAAAAGCCCATTTCTTAATGCATGGCGTAAGACTACAGCTCTAGGAGGCACGCCTTTCAATACTGCCGTCCGCACATAATTTGTTTTTAGCTCCTCAATCATCGAAGCCCTGGTTTGACGATTGACATACGCAATACTCTCGAAGGCCAGGGTCAGGCTTGGAAAAATGAGAATTCCAAAATAAGAGCCGATCATTTTAAAAAAACCTATTCCTTCCATATCAATTGCATTAAATGCCGCCGGAATCCAGTTGAGTTTTACTGAAAATATATAGATAAAAAGAGAACCGGTTAAAAATGCCGGTACAGAGAGCATGGCAAGGCTTGCAACGGAAATTGAATGATCGATCCAGGTTTTCTCTTTGACTGCTGATAGGATACCCAGAGCCAGACCGCACACAATCATCATCAAGGAGGCGGGAACAGCAAGAAGTAGTGATGTTTTCAAACGGCTGATCACAAGGGGCGCAATGGGCGCCTTCATTACATAGGATGTGCCAAGATCTCCATGGAGCAATCCTTTGACCCAGTTGAAATATTGCTGGTAAACCGGCAGGTTCAACCCCAGTTCTTTACGCAGTTCTTCAATGGTTGTATCACCAAGTGATTGCA
>JAOZLO010000278.1 GCA_029934775.1 Desulfocapsaceae bacterium | reverse complement strand
GATATTTCTGCTGAATTGAAGGAGGCATTCACTGGTTGGCTCGGTGGTATGAATGATGCTGATATTTCTAAGGAAAAAGGTGATCTCCTCAAGGTTCTACTTCAGGATACCGCTGGAAATAAACTGCTGGATGAGATTGCGGGCAGCAGTGAACTTTTCACCAAAAAATCCCATTGGATCCTTGGGGGAGACGGCTGGGCGTACGATATAGGCTACAGCGGACTTGACCATGTAATGGCTTCAGGCGATAATATCAATATCCTGGTCATGGATACCGAAGTTTATTCCAACACAGGTGGACAGTCTTCTAAGGCGACTCCTACAGGGGCGATCGCTAAATATGCCGCTTCCGGTAAGAAGATTACCAAGAAGGATCTGGCCAGAATGATCATCACTTATGGACATGCGTATGTTGCCAGTGTTTCCATGGGGGCGAATAAACAGCAAATGCTGAAAGCTTTTATTGAAGCTGAGCAATATCCCGGGCCGTCTCTGATTATCTGCTATGCGCCTTGCATTGCTCATGGTATCAGAAAAGGTATGGGTAAAACTCAGCTGGAAGCTAAACTTGCAGTTGAAAGTGGTTTCTGGTCCATATTTCGTTATAATCCGGCACTCAAAGACGAGGGGAAGAATCCTTTTATCCTGGATAGTAAAGAGCCGGACGGAAGTCTCCAGGAATTTCTTTCCAGTGAGAATCGCTTTGCCTTACTGGAGAGGAGTAATCCGGAAGAATCGAAGCGACTCCGGGCTAAGATTGAAGTAGAAATAAATGACCGTTATCAACTTCTGAAACAAATGGCTGCTGCTGGACCTGATGCATAAAGAAGATGCATTGAGAGAGGGGCGATGAGCCCCTCTCTTTCCAGGCAGTAAATGATTTATGGACAAACAAGAATACGTTATGGAAGAGCAGGTTTTTCAAGCTATTAAACAGAAGAAAATCTCATCTCAGATTGTGGATCAGATTAAAAATCTGATTACCAACGGTCAACTCAAACCAGGTGATTCGCTGCCGCCCGAAAGAGAGTTGATGAAGGTCTTCAATGTCAGCAGGCCCACATTGAGGGAAGCCTTGAATATGCTTTCAACAATGGGATTTGTGCAGATGTCGCAAAGGCAGCGGACGAAAGTTAAGTCTCTGATGCCCGGCAGCGTAACCGAGCCCTTGAGACGACTGCTGAAGGAAGATATCAAGACATCTTTAGAGCTTGTTGAATCACGTACCATCATAGAAACGGCGAATGCCCAGATGGCTGCTGAGAGGGCGACAAAGAAAGATATATTGCGGTTGGAAAAAAGTATCGAATTAATGCATAGAAATATTGAGAAAAACAGCAACGTGAGCGAAGAAGATGTGCAGTTTCATCTGGCTGTTGCCGAAGCTACCCATAACAAGATCCAAACCCATCTCATGTTCTCCCTCTACGATCTGTTAAAGGAAAAAGTTGAACTCTGTTATCATGGTGGAATTAGCGATATATTAGGGCAGCACTCTAAGATTGTTGAGGCCATCAAAAACAAGGATGGTGGTCTGGCGCGCCGGAGGATGGAAGAACATCTGGCTTATGTCGAATTGCAGATTAACCAGCTGAACGGTGGTAAAGAGCAGGAGAAAAGAGAGGGTATGATATGAGTTATGCCGTGTATCTTTCAGGTGAAATACACACTGAATGGCGTGAGGAGATCAAGCGCGGTGTACTGGATTTTGATCTCGATATAATTTTTAACTCGGCTGTAACTGTTCATGAAGCAAGCGATGCAGCTGGCGATCATCTTGGCAGAGAGTCAGATGTTTTCTGGCGGGACCATAAATCATCAAAAGTAAATGCAATACGTACCAGAGCTCTTATTGAAATGAGTGATCTGGTTGTGGTTCGTTTCGGGGATAAGTATAAGCAGTGGAATGCAGCTTTCGATGCCGGTTTCTGTGCAGCCCTTGGCAAACCCTATATAACTCTGCATGAAACTGATATTATCCACCCGTTAAAGGAAGTTGATGCCGGGGCCATGGCCTGGGCTACGTCCACTGATCAGGTGGTTGAGATACTGAAGTACACCGTCGAGGGAGTTTCGTTCTGAGTGATTTTTTTCCAATACGTTTAAAAAGCTCCACCCTATGAATATTAACCTGTTATACGGAAAAAAAGAACTGACGGTGAATCTTCCCGGGCATATCAATGTTCAGGTGATCAACAAGCACCCTATGCCGGTTCTGGCAGACAGCAGCAGGGCTATTCAAGATGCATTTATTAATCCGGTTAAGAGCCCAACCCTGCCCGATCTTGCCAGGGGAAAGAAAACTGCCTGTATTCTGATATGTGATATTACACGCCCGGTACCAAATGGATTGATTCTTCCACCGCTTGTCAAGACTTTGCAGGAGGCGGGAATTGATCGTGATAATATCCTGATTCTGGTTGCTACCGGTCTGCACCGTCCTAACGAGGATGAGGAGCTTAGAGAGCTTATTGGTTCCGATGAAATTTTCAGTACCATTCGCATTGAAAACCATTTTGCCAGGGATCGTGAGGCTCATATAGATCTTGGCTCTACCTCCCAGGGAATACCCGTTGGTATAGACAAGCGGTTCATAGATGCGGATTTACGCCTTGTTACCGGCCTGGTGGAACCTCATTTCATGGCCGGTTATTCTGGGGGCAGGAAGGTGGTGGCTCCTGGTGTTGCTTACCAGGATACCATCCTTAAATTTCATACGGCACATATCCTGGAACACCAGAATTCAGAGAATTGTGTTCTGGAAGGAAATCCACTGCATCAGGCCCAGCTAGAAATCATCCGGACCATAGGTGATATCTATGCGGTCAATGTAGTAATAGACGACAAGAGGCGGTTAGGTCTGGTTACCTTCGGAGCTATTGAACCGAGTCATCTGGAGGCCGTCAAGTTTCTGAAGAACTATGCCGAGATTGATATATCCCGCAAGTTTAAGACCGTTGTCACATCAGCAGGAGGATATCCTCTGGACAAGACGTACTACCAGACCGTAAAGGGAATGGTCGGTGCCATGAGCATTCTTGAGCCGGGCGGGACCATAATCATTGCCAGTGAATGTTCTGAGGGAATGGGCAGCAACGAGTTTATATCAGCCCAGAAGATGCTGTGTAAATATGGGTCTGAAAGGTTTATGGCGATACTAAAGGGACGCAGTAAGGCACTGATCGACGAATGGCAGACAGAGATGCTGCTCAAACCCCTCAAGCACGGTCTTGTGCAACTTTTTACCACAGGTCTCACAGAAGAACAGCTGGGGCAGACTTATGTCGAACATGTTACTTCCCTTGATGAGGCAATTATCGCAAGCGTTTCCAGCCAGGGAAGCGGTGATATCGCGGTGATCCCTGAGGGGCCATATGTTATACCCCATTACCGATGTATTTAAGGCTAGCCGTGTCTGGATAGAATATTGAATACTTTAATAAACGGCGTCACCGACGGTACTTTTTAGCTGTGACTGCAGATAGCGTAGACTTCGAAATCTTAACCGGACAGTACTGAGTTCAGGCTACTCTGTCTCCAGGTTCTGAACCGGAAAAAACAGCATCGAGGTTGTCCAGGGCCCTAAAGCCCATGGCATCACGGGTTTCACTGGTGGCGCTGCCGATATGCGGCATAAGAAAAACATTGGTCAGCTTGCGGTAATCAGGATTGATATCAGGTTCGTTGTTGAACACATCCAGTCCCGCTGCAAAAAGTTTACCGGATTTGAGAGCTGCAATAAGGGCTTCATCGTCAACGACGATACCTCGACTGGCATTAACAACTATAGCGCCATCGGGCAAAAGATCAATAAGTTCAGCATTGAGCAGTCCTGTTGTTTCGGGAGAGGCGACACAGTGCAGAGCCAGGAAATCACAGTGGGGCATCATACCTTTCAAAGTTGGATGGTAGATGGCACCGGCTTCTTTTTCTTGAGTTACGCGGTTACGATTGTGGTAGTGGATCTGCATATCAAAACCATTATGTGCACGTTGGGCGACGACTTGGCCAACCCGACCAAAACCAACTATTCCAAGACGCTTGCCGGTCATCTGGGTGCCTACCATAAAGCTTGGACTCCAGTCTTTCCACTCTCTGCTGCGAACAAGTTTTTCCCCTTCGCCTGCCCTTCTCGCGGCACCGAGCATAAGCATAATAGTCACTTCAGCGGTTGCGTCTGAGAGTACTTCAGGTGTATTGGTGACGATTAATCCTCTGGCTTTTGCTGCTTCAGTATCTACGTGATCGTATCCTACAGAAAAATTGGCAATCACCCGTACACTGTCAGGCAGACGATTTATTATATCCGCAGAGAATTTTTCAGTATGGCAGGGGAGTATGGCATCAACTCCTTTGGCTTTGTTGATGATATCTTCGCTGGAATACAAAGCGTCAGTCGGGTTCAGAATAGGTGAATAATCACGACGCAGACGTTCTTCGACTGCTTCAGGAAGTTTACGGGTAACAAGGACAACAGGTTTCATTACATTTCTCCGGTACTATCGGACGCTGTTCAACTGTCTCCCCTTGCTGAATGGCGTTTTCCAGTAATTAATATAACAGGCCTCTGGTCAAATATGATCTTCTCCTTTGGTAACCGAGTTATAAAAGTCGTATAAAAGGAAGGCCAGGTTGACTCCAATGATGATCCAAAGGGCAATATCGTTGAGCCTGAATGCATAATAGAGCAGATATACCAAGGCC
>JAOZLO010000277.1 GCA_029934775.1 Desulfocapsaceae bacterium | reverse complement strand
TTGGTATCGGAATACCTTCCCAGGTCATGTCGATGCTGCCATATCTTGCTACAATTGTTGTGCTGGTTATCATTTCAAGTGACCAGTCCAAGATTAAATTAAACGCCCCGGCCAGCCTGGGCAAAGCGTTTCATCCAAGTCGCTAGGAGGCTGTCTGAGAATGCCCTTTTGCCAAAACTCTGCCATTACTGAGATATTCAAAATTAAAATCGGGATCGAAAAGCAATGGGAATTGGCCACGAAAGAATGGGTGTTTACCACCTTGCAATAGTGTATATTTCATTATTTTCATAAGAATAATGCTTGTAATATTACTTTAAAAAAAGGAGAAGAACATGCTCAAAAAGACGTTGTTATCATTGGTTCTGTCTGCAACTCTTGCTTTTGCAGGAAACGCATCTGCTGAAACCAAAGTTGGTTTTATTTATGTTGGTCCTATTGGCGATCATGGCTGGAGTTATCAGCATGACCAGGGGCGCCTCGCCGTTGAAAAAGAACTTGGAGTCAAAACCTCCTATGTAGAAAATGTACCTGAAGGTGCCGATGCGGAACGGGTCATTCGTCAACTTGCAAGTTCCGGGCATGATATTATTTTCACGACTTCCTTCGGTTTCATGAATCCGACCATGAAAGTTGCCAAGAAATTCAAAAATGTTAAATTTGAACATGCCACCGGTTATAAGCGCCTGGACAACCTGACTACTTACGCGGCACGATTTTATGAAGGCCGCTCAATAATTGGTGCCATCGCTGGGAAAATGACTAAATCCAATCTCGTTGGTTATATTGGATCTTTTCCAATTCCCGAAGTCATTCGCGGCATCAATGCCTTCACTCTTGCTCTTCGCAAAGTGAACCCTGAGGCAGTCGTCAAAGTAGTCTGGGTAAATTCCTGGTTTGATCCCGGTAAAGAGAGTGATGCGGCTAAAGCCCTTATCGATCAGGGTTGTGATATTATCACCCAGCACACCGATTCTCCCGCACCATTGCAGGTTGCTGAAAAAAGGGGCGTTTATGCTTTTGGCCAGGCATCTGATATGAAAGCATTTGCACCCAAAGCGCAGTTGACCGCTATTGTTGATGACTGGAGTCAATATTACATTTCCCGCGTTAAAGCAGCGATGGACGGTACCTGGTCTTCTGTTGACACCTGGGATGGCCTAAAACAGGGCATGGTTAAAATGGCACCGTATGGTGATGCCGTACCTGCCGATGTACGTAAACTCGCAGATGGTATTAAACAGTCGATTATAGATGGTAGTTTTCACTCATTCCAGGGCCCGATCAAAAACCAGAAGGGTGAGTTAGTAGTCAAGGAAGGTGAGGTAATCTCCGATAAAGAGCTGGTTGGTTTAAGCTGGTATGTGGAAGGAGTTGAAGGCAGTATCCCTAAGTAAAAAAAAATCACAGTTTTGCCCCTGAGCACCAGCTCAGGGGAAAAATATCTCCAGTCAGGATTTACAATTTACATTTACAGGCTGAAGTCTAACAGCTAAGGCGGGCTTTGCCCGCAACCCAAAAGACACATTCTCTTACCACAGAGAGCACAGAGAAAAGCAGAACACAACCTCCCCGATAATGAAATCATTTATTGCTGAATTACCCAAAGCGGAACTACACCTGCATATCGAAGGAACGTTCGAGCCGGAGTTGATGTTCAAACTGGCGGAACGAAACGGTATAACACTGCCTTACGGTGATATCGAAACGTTGAGGACGGCATATAATTTCAGCAAATTACAAGACTTTCTGGACATCTATTACCAGGGAATGGATGTGCTGCGCACAGAACAGGATTTTTTTGATCTGACCTGGGCTTACCTTACCAAAGTGTATAAGCAGTCAGTTCGCCATGTTGAAATTTTTTTCGATCCTCAAGGCCATCTTATAAGAGATATCTCTTTTGAAACCGCCTTGAATGGAATCTATTTCGCCCTGAAAACAGGGAAACAGGAGCTGGGCATCAGCTTTGAGATAATTATCTGTTTCTTACGTCATCTGGATGAGGAAAATGCATTTCAAACCCTGGAAATGGCACTCCCCCATAAAGACAAAATCATTGGGGTTGGCCTTGATTCTTCAGAAAAAAACAACCCACCATCTAAATTTGCAGGTGTTTTTAAAAAAGCCAGAGAAGAAGGTTTTCGAATTGTGGCCCATGCCGGGGAAGAAGGTCCCCCTGAATATATCTATGAAGCCCTGGATATTTTAAAGGTTCACAGAATTGATCACGGCAATGCGGCTATGCTTGACCCGGCGCTGATTGAGCGCCTGGTGAAAGAACAGATACCACTTACCGTCTGCCCGCTCTCCAACACCAGGTTATGTGTTATCGATGACATGAAAAACCATCCACTCCCACGCATGCTTGATGCAGGAATCATGGCAACAATTAATTCTGATGACCCGGCCTACTTTGGAGGCTACCTCAACGAAAACTACGAAGCGGTGAGTGAGATACTTGGCAATTCTCCTGCTCTCCTGGCACAATTGGCCCGAAACAGTTTTGATGCATCTTTTCTAGAAAATTCCCGCCGCAAACTGCTCATCTCTGAAGTTGATAATTACCTGCGAAAACACCTTAGCAAAGAGACCTGACCAGCCTGCCAAATCCGCCAGGAATCGTGCCGGAGGCCCAGAAAGCCTTCCCCTGTTTATAATCAACAAACCAGTAACCGCCGGGTTTTCGTTGTGCCGCGACAAAAATAAATGGCTGCTCTTTTGAAAAAACAGAACTCAGATAGATACCTTTCTGATTTTTTTGTGGATCCATAAGCGACAGAGCTTCCTCCATGGTTGGAAGACGCCAGTCATTGAAACCTGCAAACCCGTGTTCATTCAGTTCACTCATTCCACGCTGTATTGCCCTGATAGACCCGATATCAAGTCCACCCCGTTGCCACATGAGTGAAGTTTTCTGATCAATGAGGACTGAAGAATCATTCCCCGCCACAAATTCGTTTATACAACGCCCTTCAGGGTTGTATTCAGCCTCAAAAAATCCCCACTTTTCAATGATTCCTGCAATTTCTCCGTCATTAATTATTCCAGGCTCTGCAGGCAGGTGAATAACTTCACCACTATATGTTTTTTGGCTGGCTGAAGGCAGATCCTGTCCCATATCTTCCTGGATATTCAGGGTAACTCGAGGCACTACCAGATTATTGTCGCCGCCATCAAGAACATTTGAAATCAGCCATTCTTTCAACTGGTCATTAATCGCATAGCTCTTCTCAAAAATAGCTGAACGCCCCTGCATCTCAACACATTTTTTTATCATTTCAAGCGGGGCAACTATTTCCGCCATTATTTTTGCGTGTTTTACTCCCCTCTCCATAAGGCAGAGTTTTGGTTCCTCACCCCAGTTATCCACGAAAAAATAATAGACCCGTTCATTGTTGTTCCTTACCCTCTCTCTCCCACCCCAGGACTCAAAGGTACCAAAAGACAGATCCGGATTCATTTCCCAGTCGATGGGGCTTATCACTTTTTCTCCAACTTGTACCTTATGGAACATTCCCATGCTTCCCTCCACTTATATAAATGGTTTACTCTCTATCCCCTCAAGCATTTAAATATTTCTTTATAATCATGACTGAGGTAGAATTACGCGTTGATTGGATGAGAATATAAAGCCAACTCAGTAGCTTTATATAAGAATCATTATTATGTTGTCCAGGATAAAGCTCCGCCACACGCAAAAAAGAGGCATTTTATTCCCGGCAAAAAACACACTTTCGAACGAAAATACCAGCCCCATTTTAACAATCTGAAATAATTTTGAAAATTCTTATAGTAGCAGATAAAGTTACTGAAAAATTGCTTGAACCTGTGAAGGGCGCCCCCTTTCTAAAAGACATAGACCTCATCATGTCATGCGGGGACCTGCCACCCGAATATCTTAAAAACTTGATATTCAGATATAACGTGCCGTTGTTATATATACTTGGAAACCATGATATTCGATATAAAACTGCCCCGCCCGACGGCTGTCGTAACATTGACCGACGGATAGTTACTTTCGAGGAAAAAAAGATTATCGGGTTTTCAGGCAGCAGGTGGTATAACGGCGGAGTAAATCAATATACTGAAAATGAAATGCGTAAATTCATCTCCAAAATGCGCTACTCTCTCTGGAAGGGCGGAAGCCCTGATCTGGTACTTACCCATGCACCTCCCCGGCATGTCAATGACGCAGAAGATCTCTGTCACAGAGGGTTCAAAAAGTTCAACAACTTTATCAATAAATATAAGCCGTCATATTTTCTCCATGGTCATATCCACAGATTGTTTGAAAACGACTCTGAAAGAGTTTCAATCGTCAACACAACCCAGGTGATTAACTGTTATGGTTTCTTCATTCTCGAAATTTAATCCATTACGGGCACTTAAAAATACACTTCATTCCGATGACGTAGATCATCAAGAGAAAGAAGACCTTCACAACTTCAACATCCGCCGTGAGAAAGAAGAAGCCTATGAATCTATAAAGCGGGGTACTTCCATGGTGCCTCTCGAAAAAATTGTTGGAAGCGTAGGCCGTTATCATGATTTTGATAATCAGTTTAAAACCAAATCATCCAAGATGGACGAAAGGCTGGAATCTATTCTCAGAGCAATGACTGCTGGAAAAGTTATGCCTCCTATCTCCCTGTACCAGATCAAGGATGATTTTTTCATCCTTGACGGTCATCATCGGTTTCAGGCCGCCAAAAGACTCA
>JAOZLO010000028.1:3559-14564 GCA_029934775.1 Desulfocapsaceae bacterium | reverse complement strand
GTGTGAATGATAATAACCATCCCAATCATATTGCTTTTGATGCAATTAAACCGGTTGAAAAAGACGGTAAGCTGGTGTGTCGTGTGTGCGGAGGGGACCTGAATACTCGGGCAGATGATCAGGATGAGGGTGCAATTAACAAGCGCCATGGTATTTATTATGATGAAGTTACCGGAACCATGGCAGCGGTTATGTATTTCAAAAAAGCGGGTGGGCCTAAAGTCATATCTGTTGATGGATCTGTGGGAATAGGAGAGGTTACAGATGCCATCATGAGCGGGCTTTAATACTTGTTTGATGAAACTCGAAATTGTCGGAATTTCATTTTTTTGCCTGAAAACAATTTTGTGAAGGTGTTTATTTCAATCTTTTCAGGAGTTCCGGTCTGTTCGGGTTAAGTAAAGGGCTATCCCGATTGGTGGGAGAGCCCTTTTTTCCTGTGAGTTACTGGAATAAAGATAATAATTTGAATTTTACCCAATCAGTGTCGTATTGATTATGGAAGATAAGCCAAAAGTAGCCAGGCCTGGAAAGGTGTATCTGGTGGGTGCGGGCCCCGGTGACCCGGGCCTTATTACCGTACGTGGAAAGAGTCTCTTAGAGCGGGCTGAGGTTGCTGTGTATGATTATCTTGCCAGTAAAAAATTATTAAAACATCTTCCCGCTTCTGCAGAAAAGATCTATGTAGGAAAAAAGGGAGGGGTCAAGCATATACACTCCCAGGACGAAATTAACCAGATGTTGGTTGATCATGCCAGGGCTGGTAAAATGGTCGTTCGGCTTAAAGGCGGTGACCCTTTTATTTTTGGCCGTGGGGGTGAGGAAGTTGAGCGACTGCATCAAGCTGGAGTCTCTTTTGAGATTGTGCCTGGAGTCACATCTGCCACGGCTGCGGCAACATACGCAGGTATTCCCATAACGCATAGAGATTATACTGCCACTGTTGCTTTTATCACTGGTCACGAAGACCCAACTAAAGAAACATCCAATATAGACTGGTCAAAACTGGCAACGGGAGTGGGAACACTTGTTGTGTATATGGGGATTAAAAATCTCCCGTCAATCGTTGAAAATCTCGTTAAACATGGTCGAGATCCGAAGACTCCGGTTGCCGTTGTTCGCTGGGCTTCCACCCCTGAACAGCGATCCGTTGTTGGTACACTTGAGACTATTGCCGAGATAGTTGTGGAGAGTGAAATCAAACCACCTTCTCTTATCATTGTGGGTGAAGTGGTGACCCTCCGAGATACTATTGACTGGTTCGAAAAAAGAGTTCTTTTCGGCAAAAAAATTATCGTTACCAGAACCCGGGAGCAGGCAAGTGAGCTGGTTGCCGGCCTCGAAGAATTTGGTGCCGATTGTCTTGAGTATTCTACTATCAATATTAAACCGATCGATTCGTATAAAGTACTCGACGGTGAGCTTGAAAGGTTGGATGAGTATCACTGGATTTTGTTTACCTCCCTCCATGGGGTAAAATATTTTTTTGAACACCTCTATGCCAGAGGTATGGATGCAAGAGATGTGAAAGGGCCCGAAATTGCAGCCGTTGGCAAAAGTACAGCAGACCTCCTCCTGAGCTATGGTATAAATGCAGATCTTATTCCAAGCACCTTTACTGGAGAGGGTCTGGCGGAAAGCCTGCTTGATCAGGGAGTTGAAGGAAGAAATATTCTTATCCCGAGAGCAGTTAAAGCTCGTGAAATACTTCCGGAGACGTTGAGAGGTGCCGGTGCACAGGTAACTGTAGTTCCCGTCTATCAGAACAGCCCTGAGGAGGAGCCCCGCAAGAGTCTGCGAAAAGATTTGGAAGAGGGCAGGGTTGATATGGTTACTTTTACCAGCTCGTCCACTGTAAGAAACTTTCTCAAGATGATTGATGCTGAAAATCAGGAAGAACTGGAGCAACTTCTGGATGGGGTTGATATTGCCGCCATTGGCCCCATAACCGCCAAAACAGTGACAGACAGCGGGTTTCATGTAACTGTCCAGCCTGAAGAGTATACTATTTCAGAACTGGTCTGGTCTATTGTACAGTACTACAGTGATGAAAAAAGCTAGAAGGATTCTCGATCTTTCATGACACCAGAGAGGGGAAGACATGGATGTCGGAGTGTCGGGAGGACATGTTTTTTTTCGTGATGGTGCAGGACAGAATGAAGTCGTTAGTCCGGTTGTACAGGGAGAGGAAGAATTCAGGACTGATGAAGCTCTCTTTTGTAAATTGTGTTTAAATCAAATCACCCGAAAAGATCAGGCAATACGCATAAACGGTTCCCATTCCCACACTTTTTTTAATCCGCATGGCATTGTCTTTGAGCTTGGTTGTTTTCGTGACGCGCCTGGCTGTCAGCTTATGGGAGAGCCTACCTCTGAGTTTACCTGGTTTTCCGGTTCTGTGTGGCAGTTTGCTCTATGCCGTACATGCGGTGGCCATCTTGGCTGGTATTATGAGACGGGAGAATCCGGGTTTTACGGACTGCTGCCTGCCCGTTTACAAGGGTAATTTGCGGGTTAGTCCAGCGTGTGATTAAATTTATCGATTGCCCCGATTTCGAGTAAAATTTCTCACTGATGGCCGGTGCACTAACCGGCTTTGATTAAATTAAACAGGTCACCAGTTTTCATCTTTGCACTGACGTCACTGCCTTCCAGCAGGCTGCCGGCAAGGGCACGTTTTTCCTGATGGAGCAGCACAATTTTTTCTTCAATTGAGTTTTTGCATACCAACCTGTAAATAGTTACAGGACGTGTCTGGCCGATTCGATGTGCCCGATCTGATGCCTGGTCTTCTACAGCAGGATTCCACCATGGATCCATATGGATAACATAATCTGCAGCGGTGAGATTGAGGCCTAGTCCTCCTGCTTTTAAACTGATAAGAAAGAGGTCACCTTGGCCGGATTGAAAGGCATCTACCCGTTCTTTACGTTTTTTTGAGCTGGTTCCACCATCAAGATATTGATAATTGATGTTCTGTTCATCGAGGTGTTCCCGGATGATACGCAGGTGGCCAATGAATTGACTGAAAACGAGGGCTTTATGTCTGCCCCCGATAAGTTCTTCAATGAGGGCGGCAAACACCTTTAGTTTTGAGCTCTCAATGCTGGTGTTTTGATCCAGCAGGCGAGGGTTACAGCAGGCCTGTCGTAATTTCATGATCTCTGTCAGAATCTGCAGATGCCTGCCTTTTTTGTCTTTGTTACCTTCCAGTTTATCAATGGCGTTCTGACGTAGAGCCTCATAAAAATGAGCTTCCTCCTGACTCATTTCCACATCCAGGGTTACTTCAGTACGGGATGGCAGCTCTTCCAGTACCTGTGACTTTATCCTCCTCAGGATGAAAGGGCGGATCAGCTTTTTAAGTTTAAGTCTTGCCTCTCTGTCTTGGTATCGTTCTATGGGGATGGCAAAACGTTCATTGAAACTGTTCATACTCGCTAACAGGCCCGGATTGATAAAATGAAACAGGTTCCAGAGTTCACCCAGATGATTTTCAATGGGTGTTCCTGTAGTGATAAGTCTGAATCGGGCCTGCAGGGCCATGGCAGCCTGAGAGCGTTTAGTCGCCGCATTTTTAATTGCCTGGGCTTCGTCAAGAATGACGGTCTGCCATTGTATCGAAGCGAGAAGCTCACTTTCCTGTTGAAGAAGAGTATATGTTGTAATCAACATGTCAAACTTGCCAAGGTCTTTGACAGTTTTTTTCCTGTCCTTCCCTGAAAAAAATTTGATATTGATGGTAGGAGTAAACCGTGTCACCTCCGACTGCCAGTTGGTGGAGACTGAAGTCGGAGCAATAACCAGAGATGGGCCATTCGCTGCAAGTTTAAGGATAATAGCCAGTGATTGTACGGTTTTACCTAGGCCCATATCGTCGGCGAGACAACCACCCACTCCCCAGTGGGCAAGGCGGGCCAGCCAGTAATAGCCCTCTTTTTGATAATCTCTCAGTTCAGCCTGCAGGGTAGAGGGTATTTCGGGGGTGAAATTTTGTGCTTCACGGATCTTTTCCGTCTGGTCCTTCCATCCCGCATCAGCATCTGTTTTTGTCTGATCAGTGAGTTTCCCGAGTACCAGTGCGGCCAGTGGGTGGAAAAGGATCTCGTCACTGTCTTCATCCTGGTATCCGTCTGAAAAAACATTCATATCTTCCAGACGTTTTTTGAATTCCTGGGTGAGTGCAATAAATTGTCCCTTGGCTATCTCTACGAATCTACCCGATGTGCTCTTTATTTTTGTCAATAATTCTTTAAGTTCTATCACCTGGCCCTGATCAAGGGTGAGATGTCCACTCATTGCAAACCAGTTCTGACGGTTTGTTCGTATTTTCAGGTTCAAGTTTTCAAGAGATGCTCTCTGGTTAATGATAAGCTTCTCACCCTCTGGCCATTCTATTTTTACTTTGTCCCTGATAGCCTGTAGTTCAGTTAGTGCCTGTAGGCAGTCGTCAGGATCCTGCAGGTGCCATTCTCTGTCATTTTCCTGTTCCAAGTCGATGGCCAGATCGAGTATGGGGCAGAGTTCTTCAACATCACGGGCCTTTTCCTCTTCCAATGCCAGGTTTCTTTTTGTCTGCAGTCTTTTTCCTTTTACTTCGGCCATTATGTTTTCTACTCCCTGACCGGGTTTGAGGTAATGCCCTCCATCAATGAAAGGTTTAACAAACATCTCCAGGCGAAAGCCGGTACCGTATGGAACAAGATGTATATAAGTGGTTGAATCGGAATCAACAAAAGTGATATTGGAAGGTCGGTTACCGGCATTGTCTGCTGCTATTGCCGAGTGGACTGTCATAAACGAGGATATATTGCCAATGGCGGTCAGTACCTGTTCACTCGCCGAAAGAGGCACTGTTATTCCGTCTTTCCCTGTTATTTGCGCAATGCGGCGATGATTGTCATTAATTGTGATTATTTTTACCCGGGTAGGTGTCTCCCTGTAGTAACTGATGTTACTGCTGGAAACAGGCTGAGCAAACCGGATATGGAGAGATTCACCTCGCTCTTCCACGAGTAGTTCTGGCTCACCTGCGACAAACTCCACGGGAGTAGCATCAGATTCTGACAGAAAAAGCAGAGGATGACTTATCATTGCCACCAGGGCCTTGTCCATTTCAAAATGATAGGTAGTTCCCTGGGTTTCTACATTATGTATTTTCTTAATTGCAGCACAAATTTTTCGATCCTGTGGGGTTAAATAGGTCAGCTGGTTTGTCTGGTAGAGTCTTGACAAAGAAATAGGTCTGCCCTTGCTCCATTTTTTAATTGGGCCAAGTTTCTGTTCTCTGGGGTTGATGTTAATTTTGTTCCGTTCAAACGAGATCACCCAGACCAGTCGGATAGCTTTCGGAGGTGTTTCGTCATCCTGTGAGGTGGCATGGATGAGTGCCTGGAGGCTGCGCTTCCATGGCTCTTCAGGTTCAAGTATTGACAGAAGAGAGATTATACCGGATTTTTCACGTAGATCTGAGTTGATAGAGAGATAGGTTACGTTGTCATGGAGAAGAGTAGAGAGAATATCACCTAATACGAGGGTGAAAAAACCATAATTCCCCGATCGGGCTTTTTCGAAAAAGGCAACAATTTCGGCCTCAATGTCAGGTTGGATAGAACTGTTCAACCAATATTGACAAAGACCGGCGAAGACAACAGTCAGGGCATTTTGAGTTGAAATTTCCGGCAGTACAATTTCTACCCCCTGCATTCCTTCAGTGATTTGTGATTCTATAACAGTTGCAAGGTAACTATAGGCATCATTTTCCGGGGCTCCCCTGAACTGTAACAGGGCAATTCCGATCTGGTTGGCAATGGCGGGGTAGTCTTTTTTCTGGCTTGAGATTCTTGCCAGGATATAAAAAAGCCCAGTGGGTCCAAAAAGAGATACATTTTCGCTATTACTGCATTCTTTCAAAAAACGGATATCTTCTTCATATGAAGCAAGGGCTGTCTCTTTTTCACCCGTTAAAAAGAGGATTGTGCCGAGAGCCCCAGTTCCCTTGAATGAGTTCTGGTGAACTGTAACAAGCTCTTTTGCATCTGTAAATCGTCCTTGAAAGAGCAGCTCATTAAAGAGGAGTCTTCTAAAAGGTAATTGCTCATCAACATTTAAGTCTGCTAATTCATCTTTGCTGGATAGAAATGCCAGAATTTCCGGATAACCTGAAAGTGTCTCCTGACCATATTGCAGAACATTATTGAGCAGATAAAACTGAAAAGAAGTGGGGAGGGTTCGAAACCAGGCGGCATCAAACGGTTGGGTCATAATCTGGACAGTCGGTGGGGATGTGGATACAAGGTCCCTGCATTGGTTATCGAGAAATTCCTGGGCATCATCTATGAGGCTAAACTCCTGGGTATAGACCCCTATTCGCATCTCTCTCATGGCCCGCCAGCATCTGGTGGTCCATTTGCCATAATAGTATGAAACAGGTGCCTCATTCTGTATCACTTTTGCATAGAGCTTGAAGATTCCTTCTGCAACAGCAATTTTGCTTAAAGCTTCAACGATCTCAGGAGAACATTGCTTCTCCTGTGTGAGAAGCCCAAATTGTTCAAATTTGGAAAGATAGTGGTTAAGATTGGTTACCGTGGGGCGATTACCCCGGGGATTTTTGAATTCAAGTTTTCGCAGGCAGTTCACTATAAGGGTCGAGTGAGCAGGTTCATACACAATGGAAATAAACTGCATGAGGGACTGTTCAAAAAGAGAAAGTTTTTTGTATTGCTCTAGGAGGGGGGTTGTTTGCATGGTTGTTTTGGGTTTGTGGGAAGATATTTCGAGATTAAATAATAACCTGACACTATATCATTCTCTTTCCCTTAAGAGAACCAGAAAATAGGGAAGTGTTTTCCTGCATGGGTGAAATGCCATAAAAAAAGGATCAATCGAGGTTGGCTCCGATTGATCCTTGAAAGGGAGAAACTATCAGCTTCTTAGAGACTTTGGTGTTTTGTGATTGTTGCATTTTTTTCCTGATGCATTAACCAGGCGGAGAGCAGTTGTTGTTGTTTAAAACGTATCAAATTATTTTTCAATTGCTCAATTTCATCGGATTTACTTGGTAATTCTGGTATGTTACTGTCTGTAAAACCGTAAATATAGTAATCATCTCCTACCTGTCCCGGTTCTTCGGGAAAGGGGGATGCTGGAGACAGAAGGAATACCTGGGAGAGCAGCTCAGCAGGGAATGAGCCATTTTTGTCCGGTTCTTTCTGACTGAGGTATCCTGATTCCTTTATCTCGATGTCATGTTCGGCAGCAACAGTTTTCAGTTCTTTTCCTGAACGAACCTCACTGAGTAATTCTTTTGCTGTTGTGTTTGCCATTTCTGCTGATTTTTTCTTTATGTAGTCTTTCTGCAGACGATCCTTTACATCTGCAAATACAGGTAAAGCTGGTTCTATTATATCTTCTGCGTAGAGTATTGCATAACCTGATTGTCCCTTAATCAGCGAACTGAGTTCACCTTTGTTCAGGGCGAAAGCTTTATCTATAAATGCTGGATCATTCGACAGCGTTTCAGGAGGATTGGAGCGAGGAAAAAAACTTGTCGCTATTATTTCTGCAGCAGGATTTTCACTGGTGTATTTGTCAAGACTTCCTGCACCAATTATTCCCTCATAAGCATTGTTGGCCATCTGAAAAGCGATGCTTTCTGCTGCTTTTCTCTGTAATAGTGTGATAATTGAATCCTGGACTTCTGTCAGTTCTTGAGTTGATTGAGGTTTGATCTCTTCAAGCAAGATAATATGGTAACCAAAACGGGTTTTTATTATCTCACTTATCTCCCCGGATTTCATTGCAAAGACTGCTGCATCAAAAGCAGGCACCATGCTGCCCCGGGTGAAAAAGCCAAGGTCACCACCAGCGTCCCTGCTTGGCCCTTCGGAATATTTTTCAGCAAGTTCGATAAAATTTTCGCCTCCTCTGGCAAGTGACAGTATTTCAGCCGCTTTGACGGACTTTTCACTGTGGAGAGTAGCCGGACTATTTTCGTCCGCTGTTAAAAGTATATGCCTGGCGTGGCGTTGTTCACCTGTTCTGTATGAGGAAAGATTAGCCTGGTAATATTTTTCTATCTCTGCCCGGTCAACTTCAATTTTTTTTCCGACAGAGTCATAGGTGAAGGCTAAATATTTGAGCTGCAGCTGAGGTTCAGTTTTGTATTGTTCTTTTACTGTTTCCAACCAGTCGGATAAAATTTCATTATTTGTCTCAATTGTATCAGAAAAAGATGATGGTGAAATTGTCAAATAATTGAGGGAGACCGTTTTATTAGTCTGGCTGAAAATATCTCGAATTTCAAAATCAGTGGCAACTGTTACGAAATTGCCAATTTCGCGGGCAGCTGTTTCCGATAGTTTGTCGTACCGCATGGATGCTTCAAATTTGCTCGGGGCAAGACGGTTAGAGGCGAGGACAGTTTTATACTGTTCAAGACTGAAGACACCATTATTTTGAAACTGTACCATTTCTTTAATTATAGCCTGTATCTCTTCACCACTGATGATGATGCCCATTTGTTCAGCACCCTGCCTGAGAAGAGTTGTCTGGATCAACTGGTTTATGACCTGTTGTTTAATACCGAGGGTTTCTGCGAGACCTTTTGGGACATTTCCGCCAAACTGGTCACTGAAACGCTGGTAAGCCCTGTCATAGGCCTGTTGGAATTCTTGAAATGAAACTTCTTCATCGTTTACCAAAATGGCAGCTTCACGACTCCCCATCATATTGGTACCGACACCCCAGAAGATAAAAACCAGAGCAATGATGACGACGAGGCTTTGAATAAAAGTAGATTGTGCTTTTCTTCGAAGTATTTGCAGCATGAAAGGACTCTGTTTATGGTTGATATTAAAAGCCTGGAAAACAATCCGCAGATGTTGGCTTCGACTATGTATGATATTTTAATATGGTTCGATTTACTCTTTCTTTGGATCCTGTGCAAGTAATTTCCTGTAATAACAGTTTGGGTCACCGTTATCCTGGTCTATTTTATTATTTTTAGCGATGCTTCTTCGAATCCCTATTACATTGCTTTTCATGCTTCGTTAAAGTATTTCAAGGGTGTTAGGAATTTTTCTACGTTTTTTCGTTCCTGGGGGAGATATTCAACCGAATTCAAACATTATTAAAAATTTAAACCTGTGCAGATTAACGTGGAAGTACTGATTTTTTGCCAGGATTCCAGCGGTATGGAAAAAAGAATAATGAGGGATATGGATTTTGTATATCAGCCTGTTTATTTTAGTAATAAAATTGTGCCATACATTTTTATCTATTTGATATAACTATATATAATATTTGCTGTGAAGGCTGTGAAAAGAGTAGAAAATGATTTGTCATTCACTTGACAAAACGATTGTCCTATAGTAAAAAGCTCTAGTCTAGTTGGGTTTTATCGGGATTTTGAAAACAGCGTAAGCTATCAAATAAAATTTAGAAGGAGGTTGCAATGCCAACACTCGAACACAATGAATCAAAATTTGAAGTAGATGAAGATGGTTTTCTGCTTAACGGCGATGATTTTAATGCAGACTGGGTTGACTACGTAAAAAGCGTTGAGGGAATAGGAGAGATGACTGACGAGCATCAGAAAGTCATCGATGCACTTCAAGAGTACTACAAGAAAAACGGCATTGCTCCTATGGTACGAATTCTTTCCAAGACTACCGGTTTCCCATTGAAGAGAATTTATGAACTGTTTCCATCGGGACCAGGAAAGGGAGCTTGTAAAATGGCTGGACTTCCTAAACCGACAGGCTGTGTATAAAGAGTTACAAGCTGAACGGTGAGAATGACAAAGGGAGGCACCTCTTAAAGAGGTGTCTCCCTTTTTTTCTTCTGGCTGGTCCTTTTTCTGCGATTTAAGAGGAGTTGTTCATGGATGGACTCAATTTTTTTTCGGTATGTCTCACCTGTAATTTTTGCTCCCCTTAACCCCCCTCGCAGATTGATTTCGGTCATCCAGCATTCTTTTTTTTCGCTTAAGAGAAGATCAATGTGGGCATAAGAAAATCGTCCTCTGGTCATAATCTTCCTGCAGAAAGTGATCTGCTTTTTACTCAGACTAAAAGGTATGGATTGCCCGCCACAATGAAGATTTTTTCTAAAATTATAATCGTTTCTCCGCTCGTAGGCTTCCAGGTAATCATCTAGAAGAATAACTCTTATATCCCTGCTGTCGGGTTTGAATGGTTGTACAACAAAAGGCAGGTCAAAAGCTCCTCCTATCACCTGATTATATATATCTTCAATATGGGGAAAGAGATGAACTCCTTGACCGCCATTTTTACGTTCCCGTTTAAGTACGACCTGGCCGATTGCCTGTTTTTGATAAAGGGAGATGGTGTTAAGGAGAGTGTGAGTATCATATATTGCGCAGGTACCGGGCAGCATATAATCACTGAAGAGTCTTGCCTGAAAGACTTTTGAGCGGCTGGCAAGTTGTGCTGTTGCTGAAGGAATAAGGGTTATTCCCCGCTCTGTGAGATCAGTGAGAAGATGTTCTTCACCGATTTTCAGTCGGATCCTTGTGCAGACTACTGTGGAATCCGACAGCTGGTTGTAATAGCGGAATAGAGTGTCACTGTCTCGTATTATTTCAGGAGGGTTTTGCACAAGATTATCTCCAGGCTGCATCAGTGTAACCACTTACTTACTCTGTACGGGTACTGAACTGAGTTCTGATTGTCAGGGCCAGTGGAATTTGAACCCGGTTTTATTTTTTGGCTTGTTTTGTGACCGGTTTTTCATCTTTTGCTGCAGCTCTGATTTCACCTTCGATGGCAGCCCCCGGTTCAACTGTTAAACTATCAGCTATAATAGGCAAGTTCTCCCAGTAATAATTGATTTCTTGACTATATTCCTCATTATTTGTAAAGCTATATCGAATCAGAGCTGTATTTCCACTAAGAAATATTAGTTGTTCTTTTAAAACTATATCTTGAAGTTGGATAGTTTGTTCTAAATGACTGGAAAAGGAACTTTGAGAAATTAAATT
>JAOZLO010000028.1:1873-3549 GCA_029934775.1 Desulfocapsaceae bacterium | reverse complement strand
ATCAGCTATAATTTTTCCGTGGATGGAGCAGTTTTTTCTGGCAGTGAGTATGTTGGCCTTAATATTTCCTTCAAGGGAACCGTAGCAATTTAACGAGGAGACAGAAATGTCCCCGGTGACTGTACCTGATTCACTGAGAATCAGATGTTCACCTTCAATATTTCCATTGATTTCTCCATCTATGCGAGCCTTGCCTTTAAAGGAAATTTCCCCTTTGATGGTCATACTTTTATCAATAATCGAGGAGATAGCTTCTTTTTCAACTTTTTGCATCTCTTGTTCTACATTATCTGATTTTCCAAACATACCCATTTTATTTCTTCTCCGGTAAAGTAGAATTGGATTTAAGCAAACTGGCAAATTGCATGAATTTAGAAGGATTAACCGGTTTTTTGTTGAGATTAATTTCGTAATGCAAGTGCGGTCCGGTTGAACGGCCAGTATTGCCTACAAGGCCAATGAGCTGGCCTCTTTTTATCTTTTCACCTTTTTTTACTAAAAAAGTCTGCAGGTGGGCAAAACTTGTAGTGTAACCATTATTATGGCTGACAAGTATATATTTACCGTAACCGCCGTTAGTGAACACTTTTTTTACAATACCGTCGGCAGTAGCGTAAATTTTTTCTCCACGTTTTCCGCGAAAGTCAATCCCCGTGTGGAAGCCATTTTTTTTGTTGACAGGGTCTTTGCGTTTTCCAAAAGATGAAGTTATTGCTCCCTGTACAGGTCTGCCCAGTGGGATATATTGAATTTTTTTCAGGTAGGTATCGGCTTTACTCAGAAGATCGTCCTGGTTGGCTTCCTGTTGTGGGATGAAAGGACCACCGCTGTTTTTAGTCCCTTCTGTTTTTTCCTCTTTCAGGGTGATACCGACGGAGGTCATGATTTTTTCCATCAGTTCGCTACGTTCCTTGAGTTCATTCACTGCTGTGGATAGCAGTAAGGCTTTTTCTTTTTTAAAGGCTGCAGCTTGTTTTGCATTGCTGAGTTCGAGGTTGCTGAGTTGCAATTTGAGGCTCATTTTTTGGGTTTGATTCGTCTGTTCATGACTGGCAATAGTCTTCTCATTGATTTTGAGCTGGTGTTGTAGTTTTGTGATCCTGGAGGAGATTGTTCGATTCTCTGTAAACAGGGAAATTGTGAAAATACTGGTGACGACAAGAAAGAGGAGGACAAAAATCGATGCTGATAAAAGAACAGCAAGTTTTTTAATGGTGCAGGGGAATCGTACTATTTTTCCACTGTCTCTTGTAACCATGATATGCAACTGATCTTTCATTGTTGAATCCGAATAGAGTGTCAGTATTTTAACCCCGATTAATGAAAAAACATGTCGGGACTGAGTTCAGTGCCGTTTGAATGGAGAGAAGTGGTTTTACGAAACAGAAAGTAGTATATTCCTGTTTTTGTCTAACATCCCACAAGGGGGTATAAGTACCATGGTGGTATATGTAGCCACATAATTTTAAAATATTCTCCTCAGTTGCTTACTTTTTGGGACAGAGTTACAGTAGTAAGGCACTAACCGGCAGGAGCAAAACGTACATGATTTATACTATCAGGATATAAAATAATCAATAATAAAAGTGGTTTATATGTGTCTCAAATTTTACTGAACATCCTGTATTTCCATGGTTTTTGAGTTTTTTAAGAGGGTTTCCAGGAGTCAGGGTGTG
>JAOZLO010000028.1:0-1773 GCA_029934775.1 Desulfocapsaceae bacterium | reverse complement strand
CTGTATTTCCATGGTTTTTGAGTTTTTTAAGAGGGTTTCCAGGAGTCAGGGTGTGCTATGTCTAATCTCATCAATTGTCAGTTTTTATCAAAATCGTTTGGTTCCCAGATTTTGTTTACCAATATTAATCTAGTTGTTGAAAAAGGTGATAGAGTCGGGGTGATAGGCCCGAACGGTTCCGGTAAATCAACTCTGTTAAAGATTATCTGCGGCCTTGAAGAGGAAGAAGATGGCCAGATCCTTCTGCAGAAACATGCACGTTTGAGCTACCTTGCTCAGGCTGATCTGTTTGATGAGGAGATGGGAGTCGCTGATAATTTACTGCTCTGTCTCCAGGGAGAAAATCTTGAAGAGAGTGAAAAGTTTAATATTGTCCATACCCAGCTGAGTCGGGCTGAGTTTATAGATGATGAAATTCCTGTGAAATTGTTGTCGGGAGGGTGGCGAAAACGACTGTCTATTTGTCGCTCTTTACTGCTTTCCCCCGATGTGCTGGTCATGGATGAACCCACCAATCACCTCGATATTGAGGGTATTCTCTGGTTGGAGAAAATGCTCTCCGGAGGAGTTGCTGGCATGCCGTCCACATATCTTCTTGTCAGTCATGACAGGCATTTTCTTGAAAACTGTACAAACAGGGTTGTCGAGTTATCAAAAGTGTATCCTGAAGGTTCTTACCAGGTATATGGAAATTATTCGAAGTTTTTAAAAGAACGTACGTTGTTTCTGGAAGGGCAGCTGCAGGAAGAGGAGCGACTCTCAAATAAAGTGAGAAGGGAGACCGAGTGGCTGCAACGAGGACCAAAAGCAAGAGCGACTAAGGCTAAATACCGGATCGATGAGGCCTATAAAATGCAGGATGAACTTGCAGGAGTTAAAGCCCGCAATAGAGCGTCATCGAATGTACAGATAGATTTTGAGGCGACCGGGCGTAAAACAAAAAATCTACTTGTGGCCCGTGGAATTGCAAAATCATATGGAGCACAACAGTTGTTTGAAAATCTCGATATAACGTTGTCGCCTGGATCCCGGCTTGGTCTACTGGGCAGGAATGGGTGCGGTAAGTCAACTCTGATGCAAGTTTTAGCTGGTGCAGCAGGAAATAGCGATGTGGTGGCTGACTCAGGTGAGATCAGAGTTGCTGATAACGTTCAACTGGTTACTTTTGAGCAGAAACGGGAAATCATAGATCCGGCCATTACATTACGCCGTGCCCTGGCTCCTGATGGTGACTCCATTGTATATAGAGGTCGGTCATTGCATGTAGTCTCCTGGGCTAAAAAATTTCTTTTTCAGGTCGATCAGCTTGAAACCCCTGTTGGACAGCTTTCCGGTGGAGAAAAAGCTCGTATTTTGATTGCAGATCTTATGCGTCAGCCAGCTGATATTTTGTTGCTTGATGAGCCCACCAATGATCTGGATATTGCCTCTCTTGATGTCCTGGAAGCAAGCTTACTCGATTTTCCTGGAGCATTGATTCTTGTTACCCATGACCGTTTTCTGCTCGATAGAGTGTGCCATAAAATCCTTGGATTCGGGAGTGAGGAAGGTGTCACGTATTATGCAGAGTATACGCAATGGTTAAAGGATTTAACTCAGCAGAGAAAGGAGCAGGACAGATCAAAAAAAACCGGTATCACAGCAGAGAAGAAAATCAGCTCCAAGCCTCAAACAAAAGGACGTCTGTCATACCTTGATCAGCGGGAGTATGACCAGATGGAGGAAAAAATTGAACCCCTTGAGAGTCGAATAGAGGAGCTGCAGCGAAAAATG
>JAOZLO010000276.1 GCA_029934775.1 Desulfocapsaceae bacterium | reverse complement strand
TTTACACCTGGACGAGCTACTAACTTCTCTTCTACAAAAACACACTTCTGTTTACCCTGACAATGATTCTCTTTTTAAAACACCTCTGAAGTACTATAAAAAATATCATAGATGTGATTGAATGAAGAAGGAATTGTGCAACTCACAATAGATGACACACGGTATGAATAACTCGAAGAATTCCAGGCCAGATCCTAAAATTGTATTGTTGCTTCTGTTTGTTCTTGTTTCAGGGGGCATATTAACATGGCTCCAGGCAAAATCTGCCAATAATAATTTACGCTCTACTCTTCTCACAGGAGCAAGAATTGCTGCCCATTCTATTAATATTGAAAACATCCTCTCTCTCTCTGGTTCTGGACAGGATCTAGCCAAGCCTGCCTACCAGCGTATTAAGACACAACTTGCCTTGATTCGTAATGCTAATCCTCAATGTCGATTTCTTTACTTGATGGGTCAACAGTCTGACAATACCGTTTTCTTCTTTGTTGATTCCCTTCCTGTGGAATCCAGCAATTACGCATCACCTGGTATGGTGTATGAGGAAATATCAACATCGTATCTTCAAACTTTTGACTCCAAAAAGGAAGCTGTCGTCGGGCCAGTTACCGATCGGTGGGGGACATTGATCACAGCACTGGTTCCGCTGGTTGACTCAAAAACTAATACGCTAATCGCTGTTCTTGGGATGGACGTAGATGCGGCCAATTGGAATAAGCAAATTATAGGTCGTTGTTGGCTTTCAGTCTCTTCAATGCTGTTTTTAATGACTGTAATTATTGTGCTGGCATCACGCAAACAGATCAAAAGGGCTCGTCAGGAGAGTGAGGATAAGCTTTTTGTTCTTCTTCGCTCCATTGGTAATGGTGTCATCGCTACTGAAGTTGAAAATAAAATTGTCATGATCAACAGGATGGCCGAAACACTGACAGGATGGAGACAGGAAGAGGCTGTTGGGCAATCAGTCCAGAAGGTTTTCAGTTTCATCAATAGCGAAACAGGTAAACAAATTGATCATCAATTACCCCAAAAGGCTCTCCTCAACCAGGAAGAAGTTTCAGAAACTCACGGTATCCTAACTTCTCGGGACGGAACAGAATATCAAGTCGCTACCACCGCCACTTCCATAATTGATCCGGACGGAAATACTACTGGTATGAGTTTTGTTTTCCGTGATGTAAGCGAGCGCAAAATCGCTGAAGGGAGGACTATACGTCTTAATCAGTTGCGGGAAGACCTGCTTGGCATGGAAAAACTGGAAAAGCAACTAACGCATATCACTGATGCTGTTATTGATATTTTTAATGTGGATTTTTGTCGTATCTGGATCATTAAACCAAGTGACCTCTGCCATCGCGGTTGTCCTCACGCCACAGTCACGGAAGGTCCTCATGTTTGTCGCGAGCGAGACAGGTGCCTTCATCTTGCGGCTAGTTCAGGACGTTACGCCGGACTAGACAGTAAAATGCACGGCAGGGTTCCCTTTGGATGTTATAAAATCGGGATGATTGCTTCTGGAGATATTAAGGATTTCTGCACTGATGACATTACCAATGATCCAAGAGTTCATAATCATGAGTGGGCCAGACAACTCGGTTTAGTCTCATGTGCCGGAATCAGGTTACTTTCTGAGAAAGGTACTCCCCTCGGGGTTCTGGCCCTTTTCAGCAAACGCGCCATAGAGTCTAGTGAGATTGATTTTTTAACTGGATTGGCTACCAATATCTCTCAGGTAGTCCATATGGACAAGATTAAAGATGAGAAGCTAAAACTGGAATCACAGCTCCAACAATCCCAGAAAATGGAAGCCATCGGTACCCTTGCTGGCGGTATAGCCCATGATTTCAATAATATTTTAGGAGCCATTATCGGGTATACTGAAATGGCACGGGACGACAGTCCGGCCAAATCATCAGTCGCCCAGGATCTGGACAAAGTTTTAGAGGCAAGTGAAAGAGCCGCTGATCTTGTAAAACAGATACTCTCCTTCAGCCGCCAAGACGAGACAGAATATATTCTCTTACAGCCTGCAAATGTAGTAAATAAAGCTATTACACTGCTCCTCCCTACGCTCCCGGCAACTATCGAGATCACTCAGGACATCGACACTGAAACGGGTCTTATCTTTGCCGACCCTACCCAGATTCACCAAATTCTGATAAACCTCTCTGCCAATGCCTGCCATGCCATGGAAGAGACAGGTGGTACACTTGATATTTCTTTAAAAGAATTAGATCTCAGCAGGGATAGTATCACATATGAGTCTCACTTTGACAGCGGTTCATTTATTCAACTGTCAGTGAGTGATTCAGGTCCAGGAATGACCCAGGAAGTAAGAAATAAAATCTTTGATCCTTATTTTACAACTAAAGGAGTGGGTAAAGGCACCGGGATGGGTCTTTCTATCGTCCATGGCATTATAAAAAACTATGGCGGATTTATAACTCTTTCAAGTGATCCCGGCAAAGGCACCACTTTTCATATTTTTATCCCTGTCATCGATAAAGAAGTGCTGCCTAATTTGGAGGCTATTAAACTGATTCCAGTTGGTAAAGAAAAGATCCTTTTTATTGATGATGAGGAAATACTTGCCGATATGGGTAAGAATATGCTCGAGAGGCTTGGCTACCACGTTACAGTTAGGAAGAGCAGTCTTGAAGCTTTGGAAACCTTCCGGAACCAGCACGACCAGTTTGATATTGTTATCACAGACCAAACAATGCCTGGCATGACAGGTGTTGATCTTGCCAAAAGAATGCTGCAGATTCGTCCTGATATTCCTATTATCCTTTGCTCTGGGTACTCCAGTGTTATCAGCGAGGATAAAGCTAAATCAATGGGAATAAGAGAATTTGCCATGAAGCCACTTTCGAAAAAGGATATTTCCCAACTGATACGAAAGGTACTTGATAAAACGAGATGACAATCTGTGTAGTGGCTGAGACCACTTTTAAGGCCTGGTAACTCAATCTTTAATTTACATAATTGATCTTTAGAAAAGCAAGCATAGCCTAACAAAAAAGAGATTTTTGAAACGAAAGATAATTAACAGATTATCTTTTCAGATACCTGAGTAATAGACGTAGATAAGTTGACATCTACCAAAGTCACCATCTTTCCACACTATACGTAACAAGATCTGTACGGAAAAATATTGTCGCACTCATTTCTAAACGTTTAGAAACGAAAAAAAACCTCTAAACAAAGGTTCGTTTCCCGCTGTTAAAATTCACAGATGGGACAAATGGGACAAAGATTAAGATACAAAAATAAAAAATAATTGTCTCAACAATCACTGGTACCGCAGGGAAAGTACCAGCTTTTTATTGGTTTAATTTAATTTATTTTCCGTCAACGCCTCGTCGATAAAGATACTTTTCTTCACGTCTCAGGAAACATGTTCAACCTGCCAATGCAAATCCTGAATCTGTGAATGTACGATAATGTTGTGTTGTCTTGCAATCTGCCTAACATTTATAAAAAAGTGACCTGCAAAGATTCTCTGGAAACATCTTTTATTTCAAGATGCTCCATTTACTGCCAGATTTCTTCAAATAATTTTGAATTTTCTAAATGCCAAGAGGCTCCTTTTTTGGCATTTATTTGGCATGGTCAAATTTGGACTGATCAGGCTATCAAATTACAGTTTTGCTTAAATAGTTGATTTTGCTACTGGGTTCCTCTAAAATGCAATTATGTTCAAAATAATGTCATGTTAATGATTATCCAATTTTAGCAGAAAATGATGCTTGGTAAATAATATGGCCCCGTTTCCTACTTTTAGATGGCACCTACCAATAAAAGTATTTTCAATACTTTGCCTTTTTCTTATTTTTTCTATCATTAGTAATTCCACCTCTGAGGCTAAAGAGTCTGTTGCACAAAATGAAAATACTGATCCAGTAATTCTTCAACTAAAGTGGTTCCATCAGTTCCAATTTGCGGGTTATTATGCAGCACTTCACAAGGGTTTTTTCGAAGAAGAAGGTCTCGATGTCACAATAAAAGTTGGCGGGCCAAAAATCAAGGTAGCAGAAGAAGTCAGATCTGGCAGAGCAGATTTTGGAGTATTAGCCTCTGAGCTGATCCAGCAAAAAGCCCAAGGCCAGCCTCTAGTCCTTCTGGCTGTAATTATGCAGCACTCCATCCGAGCGATTATTGTTAGAATCGATTCCAATATTGACTCTCCTTCAGATTTAATTGATCAACGCTTAATGCTCAATCGATCCGAAGATACTGAGTTTATGGCCATGTTTGATGCAGAAGGTGTTTCTTTAAACAAGCTCAAGATTATCCCAAAAGACAAGACAGCTAATAGGAAATTTATCAATGGCGAGATAGATGCCTTGAATGGGAGCATCGGGAATCAGCCTTTTTTGTTTAAAAAAAAAGGAGTACCTGTCAAAACAATTCGTCCAATCAGTTATGGGATAGATTTTTATGGTGATAGTCTTTTTACGTCGGAACTACTGCTAAAAACACATCCAGAGAAAGTAGAATCTTTTAGAAAAGCTGTCCTGCGGGGATGGGAATATGCGATGGAGCATACTAATGAAATTATTGACTTAATTATTGCTGACTACAACCCTAAAAAAAATCGTGATCAGTTAAAGTTCGAAGCTCAGGTACTGCGCAAACTAATACTTCCAGATCTTATTGACATTGGTCACATCAACCCTCACAGAGTTGAGCGTATTGCTCAAACCTATGCTAAACATAATATTATCCCCAGCAACTTCTC
>JAOZLO010000275.1 GCA_029934775.1 Desulfocapsaceae bacterium | reverse complement strand
GATCGTCTTCTGATTGGTTGGGCAATTATACGTTTCTGATTTGCATGAAGGGTGAATTGTCTGCCTGAAACAGTTTTGTCCAGTTTAAGTGTGCGGTTGCCTATCCGTATCTCTGTGCCTGTGTAGATAGTACCCTGTACATCGATGGTAATACTGCCGATATTAATTGCTTCCCTGTCGCTGTAATCAGCTCCCGATTCACTGCCGTTATCATCAGATGCACCTACTCTTGAATAGATGCCGGATCCCGGGATCATGTTCATTTTGAGTATCAGGAGTTTTGTCTCGTCTATCTTTCGCTCCATTTTTCTGATTTTTTTTGAGTTTGAGCTGCCCGGGTAGAGTTGTACCCACTTTACTATTTCATCACGCTGTTCAACGACCTCTGCCTTGAGTTTTTTGTACAGATTGAGGCGTTTTGCAATAACCCCTGCAGCGATGAGTGAGGGTTTACAGTCATTAGAACCAACGTCTGCAACTGATATGTTTCCTTCAGCAACAAGGCTGCCACTCATTATTTTACTGTCATTTTTGCAACGTATGTGAGATCCTGAATAAATGTCACTGTAATAGGATTGATTCCGAACAACACACCCACCCCCCAAGATAATTTTCCCCTGTTCTATGAAATTAATATCACAGTCACCCTCGGTATCAATGAGGGTCTTTTTGCCGGTAATACCACCCTTAATGACGATATTACCGAGACTTTTTATGGTAGTGGACATAACGTTTCCTGAGATCTCCAGATCACCATCGACTGTGAGCAGGAATCCGGGCTGCACTGAACCACGAATGACAACGCAGTTTCTTGAATCAATATTGCCTGTGGTGTAATCTATATCCCCGGGAATAATCTGCTTTGAACTCACCTTGATCACATTGTTATTCACCACGGATAAAACCCCGTCTTTAGTCGCGGTAACCTGCATTGTTTCTCCAGAAAACTTGACGTCTCCGAGAACTTTTATTTTAATATCTTTCCCCTGAGGTGCTTCGCTTTCTTCTCCCATGACATCGATTCCAGGATCACCCTGAACTGCAGGAATTTTTGTGGCGATACATTGATCACATTCCACACCAGTCATTATCTTACGATCACGGAAATCAATCGTACCATCCTCCATGATTGTGCCGGCTATTGGTCCTATCTCTATATCAAAACGCAGGTATGCATCAGAACTCATACCGGGTGAACTTCCTTCCGCTATAGCGATTTTACTAAATTCCGGTTCAGTTTGATCAATCTGTTTCTTTGCTTTGGAAAGAGCATCTTCACTTAAACCGTAGACAATCCCTGCTGAATCCAGGAGCTCTTGAAGGCTGGTGTTTTGCAGAGAACATCCGTCAGGAAGAGGAGGATGGATAGCCAGGGTTACCTTCATTTTGTCAGGAGGCAAGATAAATAAAGGTTCAACAGATACAATTATTGATGGATCTGAGGATTTATTTTTACGTAAGTAATGAATTTTGGGATAGCCGGCAAGAGTAGCGACTATAGATTGTTCATCTTCACTGAAACTCGTATTTTCTCCGGCTATAAGTTCAATTTTCTCATATCCCCGTGAAGCAAATTTTTCAAAATGAGGGAAGTCAGCCAGAAGTTGACTGGCGGTTACAAGCTCTGATACAGAGACTTTTCCTGAAGTAAGATCTTCTCCTATTGTGATGTGCCTGGTTTTAAAGTGAAAGGTAGGTTCCAGGATTTTTGACTTAGTACTCTCAGGTTTATCTGTCATTGTTTTTACTCCAAAGATTTGCGATATTGATCATAAAAAAAATCAACGAGTATATACTGTTATATCATATCACATAGATATTTTCACATAATATCACAAACATTGGGGTATATAACAGGAATTATCAGCTCTTTTCTTTGCAGGAAAATGATGCTAAAATATGTGCTTGATAAAAATTACCCTCGAATAGATGTGCAGGCAGGAGAACCATGATGAAAAAGACACCATCGTTGAGCAAAAACTCAGACCAGGTCCAAAGTTATATGGGGCGCGTAACTCGCTTGAAAAACAGAGTAATTTTAACACACCCAGAAATGGATCTTGAAAATGCCAGGATTCTTACCGAGGGGTTTATCGAATCTGAGGGAGAGCCCCTTGTGGTGCGTAAGGCCAGAGCTTTTCGAAAACAGTGTAAGAAGAAAAGTGTTAAAATATGGGATGAAGAGCTCATTGTCGGTTGTTCGGGCAGTAAAATCCGTGCAGGAATCCTCTGCGCTGACAGTTGCTGGTCTGTCCTCAATGATGAGTTGAATACAATTTCTGAGCGTTCATATGACCCATTTCGTCTCAGTGATAATGATCGACAACTGTTTGAGCAGGAGATAAGGCCGTATTGGAAGGGAAGATCTAACTATGAGGAGTGGCAGGCACAGATACCGGATGATACTCGAGAGTTGCGCGATAATGGTGTTATCTACATAAACAGGAAGGCGGTTCGAGGATTTGGTGAAACTACCGCAGGGTATGAATTGCTCATCCGTAAAGGGATTTCCGGAATAGAGAAGTTGGTCAAAAGAAAAAGGGCGACCCTCGATATTACAGTGCCGGGTGATTATGAAAAGGATTATTATCTCAAATCGCTGCTGATTGTAGCTGATGGCATAAAACTCCTGGCTCTTCGCTATGGTATGGAGGCTGACAGACTCGCTTCTCTTGAGGAAGATATTCAAAGGAGAGATGAATTACTGGAGGTAGCTGAAGTCTGTCGTAATGTCCCTGCGAACCCAGCCAGAACATTCAGGGAGGCTCTTCAGGCACTCTATTTCTATCAGGTATGCATCTTTATGGAACAGAACGCTGCCAGCTATAATCCCGGCAGAATGGATCAGTATTTATGGTCATATTACCAGGACGACATAAAAAGTGGCCGTTTGAAAAGCGAAGAGGCTCAGGAACTTTTAGGTTGTCTCTGGGTTAAGTTCAGTGAGCCGTGTCTTTTCCAGGATGCAGTTACTGCTGAATTTGCAGCAGGTTATCCGATGTTTCAAAATGTCTGTGTGGGGGGTGTTGATGAGACCGGCAGAGATGCGGTCAATGAGCTTTCCTATATGATCATTCAGGCGACCATGGATGTCCAACTGTACCAGCCATCTCTTTCGGTAAGATACAGTCTTGCTAAAAATCCCAGTCGTTTTCTTCGAAAAGTGGTCGAATTGATTGCCCTCGGTACAGGGTTTCCCGCCTTTCACAACGATGACATCGGCATAAGAATGCTGATGAACAAGGGTATTCCGTTAAAGGAGGCTTTCAACTGGAATCCCTGTGGTTGCGTTGAAACCAATCTTGAAGGCAGGTTGCGCCACTACACAGCCCTTGCAGATATCAACCTTGGATCTATCGTCGAATTTGCACTGTTGAACGGAAAGTGTAGAAAGAGTGGCAAATTCATATCTTTAAAAACGGGGAAAGCCGAAGAACTCACTGGCTTTGATGATTTTTTTGAGGCAGTAAAACAGCAATTTGCATATGTCACCAGAGCGGTAGTAAAAGGCAGTCATGTGATAGACGAGGTCTGTATGAAACGGCCATGTCCTACCCTTTCTCTGACTTTTCGAGATTGTATTGAAAATGCCAGGGATTACGCCTGGGGAGGAGCAAAATACAACACCGGTAACGGCATTATACTGATTGGAGTGGCGGACCTGATAAACTCCATTGCCGCAGTAAAACACATTGTCTATGATAGCCGTCAGGCATCTATGGGCCAGTTGCTTGATGCTTTAGCCTCTGATTTTGAAGGTTATGAGGATATTCTGAAGCTCTGTGTGTCTGCACCCAAATATGGCAACGATGATCCAGTGGTGGATACGATTGCCGGGGATATCTTCACTTTCTTTGCAGATGAGATAGAAAAATACCATTCTAAGTTCGGCAAAATGACTCCTGGAATCCTTCCAGTCTCAGGGAACACCCCTTTTGGTCTGGAAGTCGGGGCGTTGCCCTCTGGTAAAAAGGCGTGGAAACCCCTTGCCGATGGCGTCAGTCCCGTAGGAGGCACTGATTTTAACGGTCCGGGCTCTGTGCTGAAGTCAGTTGCAAATATCCCACATGACCGCTTTGTTCAGGGCACACTTTTAAACCTGAAGGTGGAACCTGCAATGCTGAGAGAGGAAAACGGAATAGTACAGATGATGGCCCTGCTGAAAAGCATGTGCAGCCTTGGTGTTTATCATGTTCAGTTTAATGTAATTGACCAGGAAAAATTGATTCAGGCACAGCGGAACCCTGAAGAACATCGAGGGCTTCTTGTCAGAGTCGCCGGCTACACTGCTTATTTTGTCGAACTGGGCAAAGATGTTCAGGATGAGATAATCGGCCGGACCGTTCACCATGGTATTTCAGTAGGTTAGAAATATGGCAGTCAAAAACGATGGCCTCATTCTTCGCATAGAGAGAACTTCTATCCATGACGGAAAGGGATTGCGTGTAGTTGTCTTTTTGAAAGGCTGTCCACTCTCCTGCAAGTGGTGTTCGACACCCGAATCGCAGCAGATGGATGTGGAAAAAGGATATGGTCGAATACTTACAGTCGACCAGGTCCTTGACGAAATATGCAAAGATGAGATCTTTTTTTTCCATTCGGGAGGGGGCGTGACAATAAGTGGAGGGGAGTGCCTTCTACAACCTGATTTTGTTGCCGGTGTACTCGAAGGGAGTCTACGGCGAGGTGTTAACACAGCTATTGAAACAAGCCTGTTTGCTCCCTGGCATTCTGTGCAAAAAGTTCTGCCTTATT
>JAOZLO010000027.1:13344-14661 GCA_029934775.1 Desulfocapsaceae bacterium | reverse complement strand
CCGAGCACCCAGGGGGCGTTGTAGACTGAGTTCAGAATGAGAGTGATTTTATCATAGTCAGAAGCGGCAATAGCAGTTCCCGATGTCGCTTGAAAGAAAACTCCTGAAAATCCCATTGTGTACGTAGCGCTGAACACGATACCACAGAAGAAACTGAACCAGACCATGGCGCCGCGAGCGCTTTTCAGGCTCTTGGAAGTATAGATTCTCATACCGAGATGAGGAAGGCCCATGGCCCCGATTGTGAAACATGGGATAAGAGAAAAATACCATTTAAAACCGAACTTCATGTCAAAAAAATCGGGCACTTTTTCCAGCATTGCAGGAACCATATCTGCATAGAGCAGGGGAGGGAAGTACCAGCCTGTACCACCCATGGCCTTCATGATGGCTCCCAGGGGTACAATGAAGGCTATTCCCATAAGAACCATCTGAAATGCCGCGTTGTAGGAGGTACCATACATTCCACCTATAGCAACATATCCAACAATGAGAGCACCACCACAAATTAGTGCTACGGTGTAATTGATACCAAAAAGCATCTCAAAAACTTTGGCAACACCGATCATCTGACCAAGAGCATACATAAGCATGATGAGAATCATGAAAACAACGGTGACATATGATGTACTTAATCCATACCGCTCCCGCACAAAGTGTGCTGGAGTATAGGCTCCCATCCTTCTGAGTGGTGTACCGTACCAGAGAGTAATAAGAGGGATGCTGAGAGCGAATTGAATCCACATATAGACAAACGGTACTTTGAGCTTGAGAATCAGTGCAGTAACGCCCATAAAGGTAGCAAGGCTCATATAGCTTGAAGCCATGCCAAGACCGTTTGCCAGAGCACCAATATTTCGACCAGCGGTCCAGTAATCAGTAGAAGATTTTGCTGCTCGTGCAGAGTACCAGCCGATAAAATAAAAAATGATAAAGGAGGCCGCGACAAAAATAATTCCTAGAGTGGGATTTTCAAGTACCCATTTTTGTTCTTCCATTATTTATTCACCCTTGGTTTTTAAAGATGCATTTACAGCCTCTATTTCATCATCGAGCTGATTAGTGAGTTTTGCCTGGATGACAACCACGACCATTAATCCAATCCAGCCCATGCCTACCGGAATACAATACTGGGAAGGAAAGCCCATGATCATAATATCCCGCAAGCTGGGAAAGGCTGCAAATATGAGTCCTGTATGCCCGCACATCAGTAACAACAGGCTAAAACCGAGGGTGTACCAGACTTCTTTCTTGTACGTACAGTTCATTCTCTCCTCCTTGTAAAGGTTGTTAACATAAATGACTTTCTCTTGTTTC